>DJYV01000022.1 GCA_002448555.1 Flavobacteriales bacterium UBA6969 | reverse complement strand
TCGGGCGACTCATCGATGAAAAACGGCTCGTAGACCGAGCCCAAGTGCTCGAAGCACTCCTCCTTCCAGACCTCAAGTGCAGGGATATCCACCAGCACGTTCGCAAGCATTTTGCGAAAGTTGGTCTTATCCGATAAAATCTCCTTCAGCGCGACCTCCATCTCGCCAGCCAACTGGCGGTAAGGCGTTTCCGCAATCGCAACAGCAGCAACAGCGCCTTGGTCGTGCCAGCGGAATGGACGATTCGTGGTCCGGGTCACTCCTACCTTAAAAGCACCAGTCTGGCTGATGTAAACGTAATGGGGCTGGTTGTGGTGCTTTTGTTCCCATTCAAAGTCGCGAAGAGCGATGCCCTCGTGAATGCGACTCAATTCAGGACGCAATACGCTTTCCACAGCAGCCGGATGTTCGGACCACGCTTGGTACGACATTCCCTCCCCGTAGGTTTTTCGGATTACCTGTCCAGACACACGGCAATGAATTTGGCCTACGAATTGAATTTGAAGCCGTTCACCCACCCAAGCGTTCATACCTTCAGCAGGAAGTGCTTCGAGTACGTCTGCACCCCGCAGTGAATAGGCTACTTGGCCGTGTTCATTGGCATGAGCCGAAGTTTCCAGCTTGCGCAAATTTCCTTCCCATTGCATGATGCGAAGGTAATGCGGTCGGTGGCGCTTCGGTTTTCTCGGTGAAATTCCTTAAATTGCATTTACGAAACACATACGCATGAAGAACACTCTACTCTTACTCGGCCTTGCATTTTCATTCACAGCATTTGGCCAAGCCCTTTATGAAGAAGGATTTGAAGACTTCGCAGCCGGTGATTACATTTCTGATCACCCGATGTGGATTACATGGGGACCCGGTCAAGAAGGCACCGATGGCGACGCTCAAATCAGCAGCGATTACGCGAATACCGGTGACAACTCCTTGCACATCTTCGCTACTTCTGCCGCTGGCGGTCCTTTGGACGTCGTGATGCTCGCGGGCCTCAATGAAGGCCTATATGTCGGTTCTTGGATGATGTACGTCACCGATGGTAACTCCGCTTACTACAACGTTCAAGAAGACCAAGCACCAGGTGTTGGTTGGGCGTTTGAGGCAACCTTCGCCTTCACGGGTGACTTGCAAATCGTGATGGACGGCATGACCGTCGGGTCAGGCACCTACCCCATCGGGGAATGGTTCGAGGTTCGCCACGATTTAGACTTAGACAACGACATGATCACTGTGACCATCGCAGGAGTTGAAGTGGGAAGCTTCACCTTTGACTCCTCATTCGGAGGGGTCAACTTTTTTGGGATGGGTGACGGAACAACAGTTGGCAACTACTACTTAGACGACATCAGCCTTTCTGTTCCTGCCAGCATTGGTGAAGTATCTGAGGACATCGCCTTCACTTTCGGTCCGAACCCTGCTGCTACGTACATCAACTTGCAAGGGCAGCCTGACAACGCCATGATACGCATCCACGCGTTGAACGGCCAGTTGGTCCACGAGCAAATCGTGAACAACATGAACCGCGGCGAGACCATTGAATTGGACTTGGACAACGGAATCTACTTCTTGGAAGTGAATTCCGGTGAAAAGCGCTCTACGCAACGATTGGTTGTGCAGCGTTAAACTTCTTTAGAACAACGAATTGGAAAAGCCCGCGATTGCGGGCTTTTTTTATGCCTTCAAATCTCCATACCCTACACGGTATGGTTATTGCCACAGTGCTGTTAAGAAAGACCACACACCTGCTGGCACACGAGCCGCTACCGGGAAGTAATTTTATCGAGACAAAAGAAACAGGAAGCAATGAAGAGAATTAATCAACGCCGAGTCAAGGGTTCATTCGCTCTATTGATGGTTGTGGGAACGACGATGGGCCTAGCGCAAGCGCCTCACACCATTCAAGTTCAAGTCGATGGATTGAATCAAGACACGGTTTACTTGGCGAATTACTACGGGAATAAGCTTTATTACTCCGATACCACGGTTACAGATGCTGAAGGCCGCTTGACCTTCCCTGGCCGTCCCTACGAACAATGTGGCAAGCACGCCATCGTAATTCCAGGACCAAAGTACTTTGAATTTATGGCTGTCACGGAGGACATAGTGATCGAGACCAACGCCGCAGATCCGACTACCAATGTCAACGTCATTGAGAGCGACGAAAACAAGGTCTTTTATGAGTTCCTGGGGTTTATTGGTGAACGCCGCGCCATCGCCGCGCCCTATGAACGAACCTTGGGCGATTCAACCGCAACTGAAGCTCAAATTCAAAAAGCTCGCCAGGTCTTGACAGATCTGGGAGAAGAAGTTGGAGCAGAACAGCAACGCATTCTGGATGTCCACGCGGACAAGCTTTTCGCCAAATATTTGAACATGGTGTTGGAACCCACCATACCCGAGGCTCCAAAAAACATCGCCAATGCACAAGAATTGAAATACCGCTGGTATTTGGACCATTACTGGGACCGCGTCGACTTCGACGATCCTCGCTTGGTGCACGACGGGAGCTTCCACCAGATCCTCGATACGTATTGGACCCGTGTCCTACCTCAAGTGCCTGACACGTTGTTGAACTCAGCGGACCGCTTGATTGCAAGGGCCATCGGCAATGATGAGATGTTCAAGTACATCACGCATTACATCACCTTCAATTCGGAGTCTTCTCAGGTCATGTGCATGGACAAAATCTTCGTACACATGATCGACACGTACTACGCTACCGGTCAAGCGACGTGGATGAATGAGGAGCAACTGAAAAAGGTCATGGACCGTGCAGATGAATTGCGCGACAGCCAGTGCGGCAGCATTATCCCCAACATCATCCTGCCTGGCCTTGACCAAGAAACATGGATGTCTTTGTACGATGTTGATGCCAAGTACACTGCCGTGCTGATTTGGGAAAGCACCTGTGGACATTGCAAAAAGGAACTCCCCACGTATAAGGAATTGTACAAAGAATGGCACCCCAAAGGCCTGGAGATTTATGCCATTGGAAACGACTTCGAGCCCGAGCCTTGGCAAGAATTCGTCGAAGAACAGGAATACACAGACTGGATCAACGTTAGCGACAACCCCCTCATCAATGCCCAAGACAGTGCCTCTGCCTTGATTTATGGCGGCGTAACGACGCTGAAGAGCCTCAATTTCCGCACGACCTTCGATGTGTTTGCCACCCCTAAGGTTTTCTTACTGGACAAGAACAAAAAGATCATCGGCAAGCAAATCGGAGCTGAACAGATGGGCGACATCCTCGGCCGTCTCGAGGAAATGGAACGCAAGGGCATTCCCTATTGAACACGCTCAACTTGAACGAATGAAAAAGGCCCGCATAAGCGGGCCTTTTCTTTGATTGGTTAAGTTGGTCTAAATGGATTTGTCAGTTGTTTGACATCAGTGGCAATACAACCCAAATTCCGAGAGCAAAATCAATAAGTCAGCAGTACCTACCACACCATCACCTGAAAAATCTCCAGTCTCTAAATCTGCACAATCTCCAACACAATTAAACAAACTCAGAAAATGTAAAAGGTCTGATGTGCCAGTGATGTTGTCACCGTTTATGTCGGCCGAACACGTTGTCAATTCATCATTTGTAATCAGGCCATTACAATCGTTATCAAGACCTTGGCTTGTGCCGTCAGCCCCGGGGTAGACAACAGGATTGGAATCGTCACAGTCACACAAATTCGTCCAAGTATCGTTGTCCTCATCAACGATTCCAGCGCAAACATTAAAATTTGCCTCGCAATTTTGAAGCGCACACTCGGCGCATTCTGCTTCTGTTCCGGAAAAGCATGCGGTGGAACAATTCTGCACAACACATAAAACCTGTTCCCCGAAGCACCCTATGCATGGTATGCTTAATTCCAAAGTCTCTAACATGCATTGTTCAAGACAGTCGGCTTCTTCAGCCATACAATCTATACCGCATTGAAACGCAATGCTCTGGACGTATTCTGTGTTTTGACAAATGTACTCTAGGTCCACGGTTGAGCAATTGCCCTGAGCAATGGATCCAGACGTTGAAAGCGCACATGCAAAGAGTAAGAAAATGTATGAATACTTCATGGACATTGAATTCTGGAGGTTATCTAATGCGGTCCATTACGGCATTCATGAACAAAAGGTTACACTCACGACCAAAAAAGTTGAAGAAGCCTCTCTAGCACTTACTTTTGACCTTTAATTTTGTACACGTGAACATATTTGTAGGAAACCTTGCTTGGGGAGTTGATGACTTAGCCCTGAGAGAAGCGTTCGAAGCTCATGGAGAGGTCGAACGAGCCAAAGTCATCCACGACCGTGAAACGGGCCGAAGCCGAGGTTTTGGTTTTGTTGAAATGCCGAATCAAGCAGAAGCCGAAGCGGCAATCGAAGCCATGGAAGGCAAAGAATTGATGGGCCGAGAGATCCGTTGCAACGAAAGCGAATCCCGCGAACGCCGTTCGTGAATTCGATCAAACAATTTAGAAAAAGGGGGCCGTGAAGCCCCCTTTTTTCATGCTGTACTCTCAACAACGCTTGGCGCCCTAAAACTTGAGTAGCCGGTATTTACCAACACGAAAAGCGAAAGCCTGAGCATTCTGTTCAAAGAAAAAGCCACCGACCCCTGTCAGTGGCTTTCCATCGTATTTATTGTTTTAGTAGCGGGAGAGAGACTCGAACTCTCGACCTCAGGATTATGAATCCTGCGCTCTAACCGGCTGAGCTATCCCGCCAAGCGGGCGCAAATATAGTTCAGAGAATAGGAATATCGATGGCAGCCACAAAAATCCCAAAAGGGGCCCGGGGTTCGCGCAATTCGGCTTATATTGCTCCTCCCCGATTTAGCGGCACAGGATGGAAAAAGTAAAGTTTCAAATTGAAATTCCGATCAACAGTTCCAAGGGCGTGTTGTTCAACATTTTCAGCACACCGAGCGGATTGTCAGAGTGGTTCTGCGACGACGTGAACATCAAGAAAGACGTTCACATCTTCATTTGGGATGGCAGCGAAGAAAGCGCGCGCCTTATCTCCAAGAAGCGTGACGAGTTTGCCAAATTCCGTTGGTTGGAAGATGAGGAAGAGGGCATCAATAGCTTCTTTGAATTTCGAATCAAAATCGATGACCTGACCGGCGATACAGCACTGGTCGTCACAGACTTTGCAGAAGAAGACGAAGTCGACGATGCCAAGGAATTGTGGGCCGCTCAAGTAGATCGCTTGAAGCAAGTACTGGGCGCCTAAGGCTCAGGCCAAGTCAACACATACGGTTTCAACAGATTCTTGTATCGGCTGCTCAATTGTGGTTGGCCATCGATCCGCTCTCCTAGTTCAATGCAAATCACCTCGTGCTGAGGCAACCCTGCTGGCTGTAGCTTGACCCAATGACTCAGCACCCGGCGGGGTTCATGCCCTTCCCGGCCGCAAACTTCGGCTTTCCGACGCAGATGGAATCCGCGCACCTCGGCACCATTTTTCAATTCTGTCCAGCGGTCCCAGGGCCATACCACCTGCAACGCCCCCCCCGCAATCAACAGGTTCCACGCGGCGTCGAGGAATGCAGTAAATGGCAATGCGTCGTCATGCCGAGCGAGGTTGCGCGCCTCATCCGGTGACTTAGGCTTCCCGCGGAAAAACGGCGGGTTGATCAAAAAGGCATCAAATGCTTCTTCATTCTCAGCCTTTGTTGCAAAGGCCTGAATGGAATCTTCAACAACTCGCACGCGATCTGACCACGGGCTTCTATCGCTATTCGCTCGTGCCTCTGCGACAGCGTTGGGCTCCAATTCTACACCTATGACTTCGGCATGTGGTGCACGCTGGGCCGCCATCAAGGCCACGATGCCGCTTCCCGTGCCTGCATCAATGATCTTTCGAGCGTCCGACACATCGGACCACGACCCCAACAATAGGGCATCGGTCCCCACCTTCATGGCGCAGTCTGCATCGTGTACTTCAAATTGCTTGAAGACCACCTTTCTCCTGCCGGACCTACCCACGCTTCAGGAATTTTTCTGTCGACGTTGCTGCCACGTTTCGAAGTCGGGAAAATCCTCGACGCGATTGCCCGGATTGGATTCCAACGGCATTACCTCTTGGGCATGGAGCTGCATGTCCTGTGGGAGTTGCTGGTACAAGGCTGTTCCTTCGACCTTGTGTGCGAACATCTCATCCGAAACGTCGCCAATCTTTTGCGCCGGGTTGCCAACGATAAGGCTCCTTCCCTCCCACTTGGACCGTGCTTTGACCAACGCCAATGCTCCGACGATGCAACCATCTCCTACCTCCGCGTGATCCAGAACGACCGCATTCATACCAACCATAACCTGAACACCAATGGTAGCGCCATGAATCATGGCTCCGTGTCCAATGTGTGCCCCTTCTTTCAGCCGAACTTCGTCCTTGGGAAACATATGCAAGACGGCGTTCTCTTGCACGTTGCACCCCTGCTCCAACGTGATCTTCCCCCAATCTCCGCGCAACACCGCGCCGGGACCGATGTAACAATTCGGCCCAATGGTTACGTGACCGATGACCACGGCATTGGGATGAACATACGCCGTAGGGTCAACGACAGGCACCATGTTTTTAAAGGACTGAATCATGGGAGCCTCAGCGCTGCATGTTTTCCAATACCACCGCATATCCCTGCCCGACTCCGATGCACAGGGTCACGAGGGCGTAGCGCTTTTTCGCACGCACCAACTGCTTGGAAGCGGTCAACAGCAGGCGCGCACCGGTCATGCCCAGTGGATGCCCCAGCGCGATCGCTCCGCCTTGCGGGTTGACGCGGGGATCAAAATCATCCAATCCCAACGCGCGGGTACAGGCCAGCGCCTGAGCGGCGAAGGCCTCGTTGAGCTCAATCAGGTCCATGTCGCTCAGCTGTAGACCTGCCCGTTCCAACGCCAAGCGCGAAGCACCAACCGGGCCAATGCCCATAATACGAGGTTCTACGCCCACAACAGCAGAGGAACGAATGCGTGTCATGGCTGTTAGGCCGTGTTTTGCCAGTCCGGCTTCAGAGGCCAAGAGCAGCGCCGCTGCTCCGTCATTGAGCCCCGATGCATTGCCTGCGGTAACCGTGCCGTTGGGACGAAAGGCCGGCCGCAGACGACTCAGGCCTTCGGCACTGGTTTGTGGTTTGACGAATTCGTCTTCGCTGAATACCAGCGGGTCTTGCTTGCGCCGAGGAATGGAGACCGAGACACATTCTTCGCCACGTTCGGCTGCGGACTGGGCCGCTTTCTTCTGAGACCACGCTGCAAAGGCATCTTGGTCCTCCCGGCTGATGCCGTATTGATCAACGAGGTTCTCAGCGGTCTCGCCCATCCCATCCGTGCCATAGATTTCATCCAGTCGAGGGTTGATAAAGCGCCACCCAAAACTGGTGTCGTGCAATTGGCTGTCGCGACCGAAGGCTCTGGATGCCTTTGACATCACCCAGGGACCACGCGTCATGTGCTCGACCCCTCCTGCGACCATCACTTCCGCATCTCCGCAAACCAGCATCCGCGCTCCATTCACTGCTGCAGCCATGCCCGAAGCACAAAGTCGATTCACCGTTTCACCAGGAACCGTATGTGGGTAGCCCGCGAGCAGCAGCGCCATGCGTGCGACGTTGCGGTTGTCTTCGCCGGCCTGATTGGCACACCCCATGAGCACATCTCCAATGGCAGCCGCATCCAATTGCTCATTGCGCTTGAGCAATTCTTCAAGCACCAAAGCGGCTAAATCGTCCGTTCGAACCGGGGCGAGCGTGCCACCAAAATTTCCAATGGGAGTCCTAACTCCGTCGGCTATGTATGCATCCATATTATTCACGCTGGTCTGGTCAAATATAGCCGTCTGCGGATAAGGCCCTCTGCAAATCCATGGTATTTTGCCGTATGAAAATTGCCATCGTCTCGGTATTCCCCCCTTATCGCGGAGGAATTGCGCAATTCAACGAAGCGATGGCCGAGGCCTTTACAGTGAAAGGGCACGAATGCGTTGGCTTCAGTTTTAGTCGGCAATACCCCAGCCTACTTTTCCCTGGAACCAATCAATACGAGGATGGTCTCCAGTCGCAATTTGTGCGTACAGAGGCCGTTGATTCCATCAACCCGGTGACGTGGTACCGCTGTGCCCATCTGGTTGTGAAGGAACAGCCTGATGCGGTGATCATTCCATTTTGGACCGCCTTTTTGGCACCAGCGCTTGCGACGATGGCCCGACGGATAAAAACTCTGCACCCTTCATGTCGTATTGTAGGACTGTTCCACAATGCGAATTCCCACGATGCCAAGCCGTGGGAGAAGGCGCTTACGCAGCGTTTGTTGCAGCGAATCGACGAAGCATGGACGTTGTCTGAAGACGTTTCCAAGCAACTAGAGGGGCAACGCAAAGAACTGCCCATCACCACGGCGTTTCATCCCTTTTATGAACACTTCGCCCCGTTGATTTCACGGGACGCAGCCCGAGAACAATTGCACATGCCTGCAGCACCGAAGCTGGTCTTGTTCTTCGGCCTCATTCGGCCGTACAAAGGCTTGGAATGGCTCTTGGATGCAGCAACGGAACTGCAAAAGAGCGGTGAAGACTTGTGTTTCTGCATTGCCGGTGAGCCGTATACCGATTGGGAGCCCTACCAACGCGTCATCGATGCCTCGCCGGCCCCGGAGCGTTTTTACACCCACCTGAGGTTCATCCCCAAAGAAGACGTGCACGTTTTCTTTTCCGCTGCTGACCTCGTTTGCTTGCCGTATTCTGCCGCTTCTCAGAGCGGCGTGACGGCCATCGCGATGCATTACCACAAACCTGTCGTTGCTACAGATGTGGGTGGATTAAAGGAGTATTTCGACGGGAACCCGATCGGGTACAGCTGTGCGCCGAAGGATGTGCACGCTTTGACAGAAGCCATCCGTGAGGCCTTGAGTGCTGAACCGGTTGAAGCAGCAAGTGTAGCCACTTGGAACGCCCGCTTCTCCTGGGCTGCTTTTGCCCAAAAATGCCTCTCAGCGTAGCCCCTCGAGCAGTGGGTCGAAAACAAATCGCTGAACGAGTATGGCTTCGTCCTTGTACACTGCGTACATCCGCGATCCGTCCCATTCATTGAGCTCGCCGTTGTCGTCGTAAGTATCGGAAATGGGCGCCTTCCAGTACAGCTCAATTTCGTTGGGGACATCCTCGTCTTGCCCCCAAGCGCGGAGTCGGAAAGCGGGCTCTGCACGGTTTAGCAAACTATCCTCAGCAGCTTCAGTTAGGTGATTGTTGTACGTTTCCAAGTGGACCTTGCGAAATCGATTGAAGCGGTCCTGCCAGAACAGCGTATCCGCACGGTTCCTAAGCGGAGCGCCCTCAACCTGCAGTGTTCCCATGCTGTCGACTTCCATAGCATACAGACGTCCACCGGCCTCTGTCAATTCCACTTCGACACGACGCAGTGAATTACCGGGGTAATCAAACATGCCGGTGTAACGCCATTCCCGTTCGTCGGTGAAAAAACGCGTAGACAAGAATCCAGTAAACCCTTCCATGTGCACGATGAAGGGCTCCTCCGCAAGTTGACCGTTGGCATCTGCGAGCACCATGTACGTTCCTGTATGGTTCTGGGTCGACGTACCGATGTACCATGTCTTCACCGGTGTTTCACCGCCTTGGTAGATCTCCACCTTCTTACCTCGGCCGGCAAGCATACGGTTCACGGTGCCCAATTCACCTTGTGGAACAGGCCGTTGAACCCGCGCACGGAGGAAAGTCTTCAGCAACAATTCAACCGCATCCCTCCGAGCAAGATGGGTGCCATTGAGCTTCCAATAGCGGCCTGTAGACCGCTCGAGCAATGCCTGGTTCCCGTCTTTGTCCGCAATGAAAATCTTATCGACTGCTGCGGTATCAGCTATGGCAAAGTCCGCCGCGTTCGCAGCTTTAGAAATCTCAACAGCTTCCTGGGTGTCCATGTAGCGCAATCCTGCAGCGATGGCAGTGACGAGGAGTAAAAAATAAAACAGTCGGAGGTTCTTATGCATGCGTTCAAATTTACGCCGCCGAAGACAATCGTTTGGCATATCGCCGGCGTCGACGGACGGTAAAAGCCCATCCTAATCCCAAGACGAGGCCGATGGGGAACGCCAGCGAAATGGCCTGCCAGCCTAAGCGTTCCGCACGAAGCTTGTCCGCATTCAACGGACGCAACGCAATGGCACGAGACCGCACGGAAATGGAGGCTGTTTCGTTCAGCAGGTAACTTACCGCGTTGCGTAAAAACTCTTTGTTATCATACACCACCCGGCGTGCATTGCGGTCATATCCGAGGGGCAAGATCATCTGACCGTTGGGACCGTCCTTGACCTGATTGCGCATCAGGTCACCGTCTCCGATCATGATTTGGGCCGTTGGCACGCTGGAGGATTGAAAGGCGAAATCCTCATCGATTTTCAAAGTATCCGGTAAGCGGTGCTGGAAGGCCGACTCGAAAGTGCCTTCGATCAATACGGCCAGCGGTTGATTGGGCAATGCATTTTGCGTGAAATACTCAGGTTTCAATTCAACGACATTGCTCGAAATCCGAACAGGAGCCTTGTATTCTCGCGACAATTCAGAAGAAGCGAGCAAGACGTGCTTACGCAAATTGCCTCCAACCTCCACTGTGTCCAAGCGCGACGCAAAGTCGAATTTCACCGGGTCCAAATTCGTGGTAATGGGGTGGCTCGTACCGAGCGGCATAGCGACAGGCGCATAGTACCAGTTGAAGAGCTGCATGTTTTGCTGATTGCCCAAAGGCCCCGCTCCCATGACAATCGGCGCGCATTGCAAATCGATGACCACGTTGCGGTTGAAGCGCACTCCGTATTGAAACAGTTGGTCATAAATGCCCAATTCGTTGGTCACGCCCATCGTGAATGAGTTGCGCGCCAAACTGTCCAAATCAATGGCAATCGGATCCACAAGCCACATGACACGTCCACCGTTCATGATGAATTGGTCTATGATGACCTGATCCTTGGGGTCAAACAGCGAATCCGGCTTCGCAATGATGGCCAAGTCAAAGCGGTTCACACGCCGGGCCATGCCCTCAATCTTCTCCGACAGCATGTTCAATTGCCCATCGATTCGGACGTCGAACACATCGTAGTCCGTCTCCAAGTCCATCACAAAGTCCGCGGTTTCCGCCTGATCCAATTCCCCATGGCCTTGGATGAGTGCAATGCGTGGTCGCTCCTGCGCAATCAGTTTCCGCATGGCCCGGGACACCTCGTATTCTAATGCGTTGATGGACCCCTGAATCATGGACTCCGTCGGTTCCGGTATTTCTGAGCGGAAAAACTGCACCGGCTCCGTTTTGCCCTGGTATGAAATCAATGCGGCTGGCCAGATCGTCTTAAAGGCCTGGGCACCTGATTCCGTGAAAGCGATGCGCGAGTAGTTCAGCCCCTGCTCCACCAGCTTCTCTTCGTTTTGGCCGATGGTCTGTCGGTCATCGATTTCGTAGATGTCTACGAATTGAAACCGCAAGTTGCCTCCCGACCAAGCGGCCATGTCCTCCAATTGGTAGCGGATGGCCCGCTCAAGCCGCTTCCATTGCGCCGGATAGTCGCCCGTCAAGTAACAAGTCACGAAGACTTCATCCTCCAGTGATTCGAGCAGCGATTGTGTCGCCTCCGTCATCGTGAATCGCTTCTCCTCCGTAAAATCAAGTTGGAATGAAGCAAATGAACACCCCCATGCCACCACTCCGGCAATCGCCGTACTCAAAACCCATTCGATTACCTGCTCGCGACTGCGCAATCGTTGGATTGTAAAAGCGAAGCGAGCGAAAAGAAGGAAGACCGCCACGACCAAAAGGAAATACACCAAATCGCCCGAACCAATCAAGCCCCGGCTCAGCGCTTGGTAGTGTGCACTCATACCCAATTGGCTGAATGCCAAATCCCACGTGCCGAAGCTGTCAAAGCTCGCCAGCGCCTGAAAACCGATGAAGCTGAACACGAGCAGGACCATGGTGGTCAAGTAGGCAATGAGCGGGTTTTTGGACAATGCTGAAATGGCGATGCCAATGGATGTAAACGCGCCACACAACAATGCCAACCCGAGGTAACTGCCTTTGATGGCGCCCGCATCAAAATTCCACTGCGGCTGACCTAAAAAGCCAATCACCGGGATGAAAAACAACGTGGGCAACAAGGCGAAAAGCAACACCGAAAACGATCCGAGAAATTTGGCCCCAACAATTTCCAAGGGACGGATGGGACGCGTCGCGAGGAGCTCCATCGTACCGGTCCTGTACTCTTCCGAAAAGGACCGCATGGTGATCGCCGGAACGACAATCATCAACACCCACGGGGCGATGATGAAAAACGACTCCAGCGACGCCTGACCCGCATCAAACACGTTGGTTTCACCAGGGAAAATCCACAAAAACAAACCGTTCAGCAGGAGAAACATGGATACCACCACGTAGCCCAAAAGGGTGCTGAAAAAGGCTTGAAATTCCTTGCGAACCAGTGCGAACATCGTAGCGACGAAGTTAAGGCTTTGCCATCATTCAGCGACACCTGGAATCGTCTCATCTGCGGGCCAATCGGAAGACCAGGCCACCGGCGGTGCACTGAACATGGCCTTCGTTTTTGGCCAAACCTCGCCAAACAGCTGGGACTTTCGGTAGGCCTGCAGATCGGATTCACGCTCCCACCAGCTCAACGTCGTGCGAATCGGTTTGTCCCCGTGCCCTTTCAGAAGACGGACTTGGTGACAACCGGGCATCGCCTCAATGCGGGCTTGGGCGCGAGCAAACAAGTCATCGAATGCCTCCACTTGAGCGGGATCGAACTCCATTTTCACAATGCGGAGCAGCATCACAACAGGGTTCCGGATTCAAATTGGACACGCACCACTTGGTCGCGCTTCAGTCCCAGCAACGCATCTGCACCGCCTCGATCGCCAGGGGCGCTGTGGTTGTTCATGGCAATCTCGAGCAATCCAGCGTAATTAAACACGGCCACTTCTTTACCGACTTGCACGTCCTCGTAGTGCTCTGACATCTTACGAATGGATATTCTGCTGGTGCGCAATTGGATTTCAAACGGCCGCCCCTTTCCAAATTCCTTGAACGCTGTGCGGCTGATGTTCGTGATGACGTTGCCGTAATCGTCGATGTACACCACATGGCCGATCAATGTGTCATCGTCATAACTCAAGCAGCGCGGCTGGGCTTCTTTGAGTCCACCCGTGGAGCGACCGATGAGGTCCTCCTTTCCTCCACGCGCCAGATGTGCAGCGGCCGGGACAAAGACTTCCCGCTCGGGAAAGGTGGGCGCAGACACATCCAAATTCAGCCCTGAAAAGTCGAATACGCCTTCGGGTTGTTTATCGGATAACAGCCGGAAAACACCCGTATCCGCACCGATGAAGTAATGCCCATCCAACCGCACCAGTCGGTGCGGACTCTCAGGCGTTTCGGCACTGCGAACGCAGATTAAATGGATGCTCCCCTCAGGAAATTCACGGTATACCGACCGAAGCACAAACGCAGCCTCCACGGCATCGAATTTTCGAATCCGATGCGATATATCCACGATTCGCACATCCTCTACACGCTTGTGCAGCGCCCCTTTGATTACGGCCGTGTAGTGGCTGTCCAGACCAAAGTCAGATGTAAGGGTCACGATTGGCATTTTACAAAATTGGGGAACGTATTTTTATGCCCGCACATGCAAAAGAAAGAGATATCCATAGAAGGTGTTGATCCCTTGTTGCTCTTGGGCCCAGAAAATACCAACTGGCGCATCCTCAAGTCGGCGTTTCCAAAGTTGCATCTGATCACTCGCGGGGATACCGTTTTCGCACAAGGAGCGGCGGAGGATGTGGGGCGGTTTGATGAAGTGTTGCGCATGATCCTCTGGCACATCGAACGGTACAACGCATTGGGCGAAGACGACATTCACCGCCTCATCGGAGCGGATGAATCTCAGGTGTTAATCCAGTCCAAAAAGGATGATACGCTGGTCTACGGCCCGAATGGCAACCGCATCACGGCCCGCACACGCAACCAGCAGCGGTTGGTGGACGCCATCCGAAAAGACGACATGGTCTTCGCCATCGGTCCCGCCGGCACCGGCAAAACGTACACCGCTGTTGCCATGGCGGTTGCAGCCCTGAAGGACAAACGCGTCAAGAAAATCATCTTGACCCGACCCGCTGTGGAAGCCGGCGAAAACCTTGGTTTCTTGCCCGGCGACTTGAAAGAAAAGCTGGATCCCTACTTGCAGCCGTTGTACGACGCCCTGACCGACATGCTGCCGTACGACAAGGTGGCGGATTACCTCGAAAAAGGTGTGATCGAGATTGCACCGCTTGCCTTCATGCGCGGACGGACGCTCGACAAAGCGTTTGTGATTTTGGATGAAGCCCAAAACACCACGGTTGCTCAAATCAAGATGTTCCTCACCCGCATGGGCAAAGAGGCCAAATTTGTCGTCACCGGCGATGCCTCGCAAATCGACCTCCCCCACAAGCAAGCCTCTGGCCTGAAGTACGCCAAGCGCCTGCTTCCCAACATCGATGGCATTTCGTTCATCGAATTGGACGGTACCGATGTCATTCGACACCGGTTGGTAAAAGCCGTCATTCAAGCATTTGAAAAGTCCGAAGAAACCTCACCCACCAAAGCATGAGCCAATCCCTTCACGCGTCGCGCTTTCAATTCCCCACCCAGACCAGTGCATACCACGGAAAGGTGCGCGATATGTATTCCATCGCTGACGACTTGATGGTTGCTGTGGTATCCGACCGCATCAGTGCATTTGATGTCATCCTGCCAAAGCCCATACCCTTCAAGGGCCAAGTGCTGAATGGCATCGCGAGCTATTTCCTCGACGCCGTTTCCGACATCGTCCCCACATGGAAAGTGGATACGCCCCATCCACAAGTGACCATTGGACATGCGTGTGAGCCCATCCGCCTCGAGATGGTCATCCGTGGGTACTTAACAGGCCACGCCTGGCGGACCTACAAGTCAGGCAAGCGGGTCCTGTGTGGAGTGGCCCTGCCAGAAGGCATGAAAGAACACGATCGCTTCCCGGAGCCCATCATCACACCGGCGACGAAAGCGGAAGAAGGCCACGACGAAGACATCAGCAAAGAAGACATTCTGAAGCGCAACATCGTCTCACCCGAATTGTACAGCGAGCTCGAACGGGTGACCCGGGCACTGTTCCAGCGCGGCACTGAAATGGCGCGCGAACAAGGGTTGATTCTAGTGGACACCAAATACGAATTTGGATTGCGAGATGGAAAGTTGTTCTTAATCGACGAGATCCACACGCCGGATAGCTCCCGGTATTTCATTGCAGAAGGCTACCAAGAGCGGCAAGACCTCGGCGAGCAGCAGAAGCAACTCAGCAAAGAATTCGTTCGCGAATGGCTCATGGCGAATGACTTCATGGGCCTTGAAGGCCAAACGGTTCCGGACATGCCGGACTCCTTCATCAATGAGGTCACCGATCGGTACGTCGGGCTCTACGAACAAGTCACCGGGCAACCCTTCGAACGCACGGTCTCAAAACATTTGGAGCGCGACATCGAAGTGGTCGTGGCCGATTGGATTGCAGCCAACACCCATGGGTAAGAAGCGTCCGCACTGGCACGAAGACGCCCTCGCAGCGGTGCGGGCGTTGCGGAACGACGGCGTCATTTCGCATCCCACCGATACCGTTTGGGGACTTGCAGCAGACGCAACGTCCACGACGGGGGTGCAGCGCATTTTTGACATCAAGCAGCGCGCCACATCCGAGACCTTGCTCATGCTCGTGGATTCGGAACAGGCACTGGAGCAATTGCTTCCCAATTTGCCGGAAGCGGCGTGGGAACTGCTGGAAGTGAGTGACCGGCCTGTCACGCTCGTGGGTACGCTCGGCGGCCAGGTGCGTCACACCTTTGCTCCTGGCATGGTACGAGAAGATGGATCCATCGCGGTTCGCCTCGTATCCGACCCCTACATGAGTTTTCTGATTCAGGGAATCGGAGCCCCCCTCGCTTCCACCAGCGCCAACCTGGCCAAGCAACCCACCCCGCAAACCTTCAATGAAGTTGACGAGCGGGTCACCAATTCCGTGGACTTCAATGCTCATTACCGCCGAGCCGATCTGAATTCAAGCCAATCCTCCATGCTCGTCCACTTTGACGACGCAGGGCGCATGCGCATTTTGAGGAGCTAACTGCTATCCGCGTACCTTTGAACCCATGTCCGCAGAAGCCATGAACTACTCGGCCCACCTGAACCATCCGCTGTTCAAGACCATTGGAAAAATTGCGGACGAGGAAGGAAAGTCAGCCTACGCCATTGGTGGATTCGTGCGGGACCTTTTGCTTCAACGCCGATGCAAAGACATCGACATCGTGGTTGAAGGCAGCGGCATCGAATTGGCCAAGAAAGCCTCCAACGCCCTGAACGCCGGCAAAGTCACGGTCTTCAAAAACTTCGGTACGGCTATGTTCCGCTACCGCGACTGGGAGGTCGAATTCGTCGGCGCCCGGAAAGAATCCTACGAACGCGGTAGCCGCAAGCCCATCGTGGAGTACGGCACTATTGAGGATGATCAAAACCGAAGGGACTTCACCATCAATGCCCTCGCTATCAGCTTGAATGAGGGGACGTTCGGCAACCTCGTCGACCCCTTTGAAGGCGTACGCGACCTGGAGAATGAATGCATCCAGACACCACTAGATCCGGACATTACGTTCAGCGATGATCCGCTGCGGATGCTACGAGCCATCCGGTTTGCCACCCAGCTGCACTTCCGCATCACCGACTCCAACGTCGCTTCCATTCAGCGGAATGCCAACCGCATGGAAATCATCAGCCAAGAGCGGATCCACACCGAGCTGCACAAGATCATCTTGAGCCCACGGCCTTCGATTGGATTCAAGTTGCTCGACAAGTGCGGATTGCTGGGCGTCATCTTCCCCGAGATGGAGGCACTCAAAGGCGTGGAATGGCGCGATGGAGTTGGGCATAAAGACAACTTCTACCACACACTGGAAGTGTTGGACAACGTGGCGAAAGTCTCCAACGACCTTTGGTTGCGTTGGGCGGCCATCCTTCATGACATTGCAAAGCCTGCCACGAAACGCTTTCAACGCAACCACGGCTGGACATTTCACGGACACGAGGACAAGGGCGCCCGCATGGTGCCCAAAATCTTCAAACGCATGAAGCTGCCTTTGGACCACAAAATGAAGTTTGTCCAAAAGCTTGTGCTGTTGCACCTGCGGCCCATTGCGCTCACCAAAAATCAAATCACCGACAGCGCCGTACGCCGACTGCTATTCGATGCAGGCGATGACATCGATGCCCTAATGATCCTGTGCCGCGCGGACATCACCTCCAAAAACGAAGCGCGCGTTAAGCGTTACCTCGCCAACTACGACATCGTGGTGCAGAAATTGAAAGACGTCGAGGAGAAAGATCACTTGCGCAATTTCCAGCCGCCCATCTCCGGTGAAGAAATCATGGACACCTTCGGCATTCCACCGAGCAAGCCAATTGGCGACTTGAAAAACGCCATCAAGGAAGCCATTTTGGACGGAGAGATTCCCAATGAGCCGGGACCGGCCAAAGAACTCATGCTCGAGTTGGCGGCCAAAATGGGCCTGTCACCAAAATAACAGCGCTGCCTACCCTTTCCAGCCGTCCTTGAGGGTCACAGCTCGGTTGAACACGGGTGACCCCGGGGTGCTGTATTTCGAATCCAAGGTGAAATAACCCAACCGAGTGAATTGGAAGACCGTCCCCACTTGGGCATGGGCCAAGGAAGGCTCCACTTTGCACCCTTTGAGAATTTCCAAGCTGTTGGGATTCAAGGCATCCATGAAATCCCCATCGGCTTCTGGCGAAGCCTCCCGGAACAGCCGGTCGTACAACCGCACCTCCGCATCCTCAGCTTGGTCCGCGGCAACCCAGTGGAGCGTGCCCTTCGGCTTTACACCCGACGTGTCTTGGCCACTGCGGCTGTTCGGAATGTAGTTCACATGAACTTCGGTCACGTTGCCGTGTTCATCCTCGATGTGGTCTGCGTATTCAACGATGTAAGCAGATTTCAAACGCACCGTTCGTCCAGGAGCCAACCGGAACCACTTTTTGTTGACATCCACTCGGAAATCATCGGCTTCCATCCACAGCTCTCGCCCGAACGGAATCTCACGCGCACCCGCCGCTTCGTCTTCTGGATTGTTGACCGTTGTCAGCATCTCCGTTTGGCCTTCGGGGTAATTCAGCACAACTAGGCGAATGGGATTCAACACCGCCATTACACGTGGGGCGCGACGATTCAAATCGTCTCTCAGCGACCATTCCAGCAAACTCACGTCGATGGTGTTGTTGCGCTTCGCAACACCTACGCGGTCTGCGAATACCCGAATGCTCTCCGGGGTGTACCCGCGTCGTCGCAATCCAGAAATGGTTGGCATGCGGGGATCGTCCCAGCCGTCTACCACCCCTTCCTCGACCAGACGCAGCAACTTGCGCTTCGACATGATGGTATAATTCAAATTGAGCCGGGCAAATTCCGTCTGTTCACTTGGGTAGATATCCAATGCTTGAATAAACCAGTTGTAGAGGGGACGGTGGTTTTCAAACTCCAACGAACACAGGCTGTGGGAGATGCGTTCAATGGAATCCGATTGGCCGTGCGCAAAATCATACATCGGGTAGATTACCCAATCGTTTCCAGTTCGGTGGTGTTCGACATACTTCACCCGATAAATCACCGGGTCGCGCATCAACATGTTGTCATGGGTCATGTCAATCTTGGCGCGCAGAACGCGTTCGCCCTCTTGACATTGGCCTGCTTTCATTTCTTCGAACAAGCGGAGGTTTTCCTCGGCCGTTCGCTCCCGGAAAGGGCTGTTGTTGCCCGGAGTACCGGGGGCGCCTTTTTGCGAAGCGATCTGTTCGGCACTTTGGTCATCGACGTAAGCCAAACCCTTCCCAATCAAGTCACAGGCGTA
>DJYV01000093.1:6952-8514 GCA_002448555.1 Flavobacteriales bacterium UBA6969 | reverse complement strand
GGTTGCCCTTAGGCGGCTGAATGGGGCCTTGCTGTTGCTCGAATCGTTTGACGTTTTCGCTCAACGCGTGGAGCAGTCGCTTGGCATGATGCGGCGCCAAAATGATGCGGCTACGCACCTGTGCCTGGTTCATCCCGGGCATCACTTGGGCAAAGTCCACCACGAACTCCACAGGGCTATGCGTAATGACGGCGAGGTTGGAGTAGGTACCCGATGCCAATTCCTCTGGCAAATCAATGTTCAGCTTCTTCTTCTTTTCTTCTTGTGCCATGGCAAAAGGCTTTAGGGGGTTATCGTTGATTGAAATCCAATTCGAGTAAGGCGGACAGCGTGCTAATTCGGCGTGGATTGGAAGAAGGTGCCGCCGTTTGATGGGGATCGAAATGAACGGCTCCCCATCCCGCATGAATGGCTCCGTCTACATCGCACTCCCAGTCGTCACCAATCATAACCGCCCGTTCTGCGCTTGAACCGGCCAGTGCCAGGCCTTTCGCAAAGCATTCCGGATGCGGCTTTTTGAAGCCCAGCGCATCGCTCGTGAACACCCCGTCGAAAAATGGCTCGAGTCCGCTTCGGTTGACCTTGATGTGCTGCACCTCTTCAAACCCGTTGGTCAAAATGAACATCCGGTGTCCGCGTGCTTTCAACGCTCGGCACACGTCGATGGCGCCATCAAACAGGGCGGTGCGGTAAGGCGCCCGCTGGACATAGGCAGTACCCATGGCCTCGGCCAATGCTTCCATGCCATCGAAGGTCGGCATGCCCAATCCTTGCACTGCCTTGCGAAAGCGAAGGGGCCGGAGTTCTTCTTTGGTGATGCGGCCTTCGCGGTATGCTTTCCAGCATTTCTCGTTTTCAGCCTCGTACACAGGGATGAATTCCGCTGCTGTTTTGGCTTGAGGCAAATTGGGCTGAGCGATCTCCACAAAAATTTCCTCCAGCGCTTCCCGCGAATTGCGGTCAAAATCCCACAACGTGCGGTCGAGGTCAAAAAACAAGTCAGCGAGCGCGTTGGACCTAGACATGTCCCGAAGGTACGTCACCTCAACCAATGTCTATGAACCAGAACGACAGTGCCGTCAGGATGAACGACCACACCACAAATGCAAGCACCAAAATCCAAGGCATGCGCTCATGGCGCTCGTAATATTTAGCTGCCAAAATGGAGGCAATCGGCACGGAAATCAGGCCACTCACAGCGAGCAGCCCCCACAAGCCAAACAGCCGGCGAAACCAAACCACGCGTCTTCGTTGGGGGGTGAAGAAAGGCCGCTTGGGTTCCTTCTCCCCTCGAAATTCAGCCCACTTTCTGAGGATCCATTTGCCAAAGTAGAAGAACACCCAAACCCCGGCCGTAGCGCCTGCAGAAGTGATGATGACGGTCGACCAAAAGCCCCAACCTCGGGCAATCATCAGCGATGGCGTCACGATGAACTTGACCACCGCTCCAAACATCCACAGCACGATTTCAAGAAGTCCTGGCATGTTCACAGCTTGCTTCCGAAGGCCAAATCACCGGCATCGCCTAAGCCTGGTATGATGTAGCCTTTATCGTTCAATTC
>DJYV01000093.1:2047-6551 GCA_002448555.1 Flavobacteriales bacterium UBA6969 | reverse complement strand
ATCGCGGCGAGCACGTGCACCGTCGCTGGGGTGCCGTGGGATGCAAAAAGTGCCGTGAGCACTTGGGCCAAGGAAGCCCCGGTGGCGAGCATGGGATCACAAACCACCAAGACCTTGCCATCGAGCGGCGGCGATGCGACCGCGTCTATCCCGATCTCGAAAGCGTTGTGCGTTTCATCGGTGTAATTCCGGCACGCCGAGACGAAGGCTTGCTCCGCGTGGTCAAAGACGTCAGCCACACCCTGGTGCATGGGCAGACCTGCCCGCAAGATGGTGGCCAGCACCGGCTGCTCAGCCAAGCGATTTACCGGTGCGATTCCCAAGGGTGTG
Source organism: Flavobacteriales bacterium UBA6969 (assembly GCA_002448555.1). Taxonomy (GTDB): domain Bacteria; phylum Bacteroidota; class Bacteroidia; order Flavobacteriales_D; family Sanyastnellaceae; genus UA16. The sequence continues at coordinate 6,221 of DJYV01000093.1, read as the reverse complement.
TGGACCTCGGAAGCAGCAAAACGCATGGATTTGCTCACCTCAATGGCCATGGCACTCCCCAACCGCTGCAGGTTGAACCGAAACCGCAGCGGGTCTTGTTGGACGCTCGCATCGCGCAGTTCCGCTACAAACTCATTGACGACACTGTCGGTTTTAGATAAGTCGGTTACCATGGTTTCTGCTTTAACAAACGCGTTCAAATGCTTGTTCGTACACCGAACGCCACCCCTTCCATTCGTTGCATTCACTGACCGTTTCGTTGTGCCACAGGAGGGTGAGCTCACCGTCCACGGCTTTCACTTCACCTGCCAATCGCTCGAGGGCATCCAGAGCTTGCTCAGGCGAAAGCCCCATGTACCGATTCAATGTGGCGTCCATGGCTGCCGTGGGATGGATGGTGAGATCGAGCGGGCGGTTCGCAGCCGCATCGAAGGCTTTGTATGGACGCGACATGCCGGCGCGAAAACCGATGTGATCGGCGTAGCCCATGCTGTGATCATGTTGGATGCCAGCAGCTTCCAACCGCCTCCATGTTGATGGAAAGCGTTGCAGCAAAAAATGTTGTCGAGCGTGTTGGACGGGTGCTTTGGAAAGTTCTTTCAAGCGGTTGACTTCCCTTTCGAGTCGGACGGTATCTGCCGAATCGTGGCTCGCAACTCCCGGATGAATGCCCACGGAAGCGGATTGCAGGAGGCGTTGGACCAATGCGTGCATGCCCAGTTGCCGCCAGTGAACCGGTGTGTCGTGCGGTCCCCTGTCTGCAAGCAAAAAGAAGTAACGCGCCTTCAGACCGTGCGCCGCGTGTACGGATTCAAGCCACTCGTACGTATCGTATGGGTCGTGTTGTCCGCGGACCGAGACACGCCAGCGTTCGGCCAAACGGCCAATGCGTCCATGGACGATGTCTTTTCCAACGGCACAAGCGGTGCGCCATACGCTGCGGTGCCGGTAGGCATAGGCGCTGTCTACGTCGATTGTAGGATGAACCTTGTACGTTGAATGCTCCGGTGTGAGACCTATGGCACGTGCCCATGCCCGGATTCGGACCTCCACCTCTGGCCGCAACAACCACCCCTCCGCATGCGCCATCGAAGCCGTCGCTTGGAAGCGGCCCATGCCATCGAAGGCAGATGCAGGAGCATTGTACTCCTCCATCCGCGTAACGGCCCAAAACACCCAGCTCCACCAATCCGCATCCACCCGTGCATCAGCTACATTGGCTACGCCAAAGGGAAGCCTCCCCTTACCCGGTACGCCGGGGCCTTCCTCATCCGACCACGTATTCCAAGCTGGGCATTCCATGGCATTTCCTTCCAACAATCCGGAGGATGGAATCCATGCCGCGCCCAAGTCTGCATTCGGTGTTCCCCCGTATTGGACTTTTACGCCCTGGTGTTGCTCCCATTCCGAAACGGATGTGCACCACCGAAAGGGAAGGCCCAGGACCACATCGAAAACGATGTAGGCTACATAGGCGTGACGAGGCGTGGGGGCACCAGCCGTCCAGAGATTTACCGGTTCAGCCATGTACGCAACGTTTGAGCAATATGCTTTGCCGCCTGTCCATCACCATACAGGGGAACGGAGAAATCCATCCCAGCGTATGCTTCTTCCAATGCCGTGATTACCGAATCCAATTCAGCGGGCTTAGCGCACAAGCGGGCTACTCCGTGGTCCAGCAATTCCGTCCACTCGGTGGCTTCCCGCAACACCGCTGCTGGTCGACCCATGAAATAAGCTTCCTTTTGTAAACCACCTGAATCCGTCCACACTTGGCGAACTTCTTTCAAGAAGTGAAGAATTTCGAGGTAACTCGCCGGCTCAAGCGCATCGAACCCAAACGATTCAAGCTGTGCGCGCCATGATGCACCATAGATCCGTTCTGCAACCTGCGCTGTTCGCGGATGAACCGGAAAACGGACGCGCCATCCCTTGGCTTGTGCGGCTGCACCGGCGGATTCAACCCACGCTTTCAAGCGATTGGGATTGTCCACATTCGATGGCCGATGCAAGGTGAGCAGAACCGTATCGGCTTCCGGAGCAAAGGGCTTGGGTTGGCCGCCGAAATGCCTTGCTGTGTCGAGCATGAGGTCACCTGACACCTCAACCTGGAGGCCTTCTCGCGCACCGCTCACAATGCCTTCTTTGGCGAGCAAATCCACTGCCGCTTTGGAAGGACAAAAAAGAACATCGCTCAAAGCATCGGTGAGGATGCGGTTGATCTCCTCTGGCATGCTGCGATCAAACGACCGAAGTCCGGCTTCGATGTGAACCACTGGCGTGCCCGTCCGGCTCGCCGCCCACGCCCCGGCGAGGGTGGAATCGGTATCGCCGTAAAGGATGACGGCGTCAGGAGCGTCTTGGGCAATGGCCGCCATCACCCCTTCCATCATCTGCCCCATGCGCACCGCGGGCACGTTGGACACGCTCAATACGTGGTGCGCCGCAGGCAAGTTCAATTCGTCTACAAAGCGACCCGCCATGTCATGGGAATAGTGCTGCCCTGTGTGCAACACCCGTTCTTCAATGCCCAAAGCAGGGTCCTCCAGAATGCGGCTGAGCGCACTGGCTTTCATCCATTGAGGCCTCGCCCCGATGACGGTAAGAACGCGTTTCATTGCAATTGACCGTTGGCTGAATCGCTGGCGGCCTCAAAGCTCGCCTTCGTCAGCGAAGCTAAAGTAACGGTTGCGGGAAACAATCAAGTGGTCGAGCAACGGGCAATCCAACATTTTGCCCGCCCATTGAAGGTTTTTTGTGAGCTCTCGGTCGGATCGGCTTGGACGGACGTTGCCGGAGGGATGGTTGTGCACCGCGATGATGCCCGCCGCGCGCATCGCGAGCGCTTTCGAAAAGATGAGCTTCGGATCCGCGACGGTACCCGTCAATCCACCCTTGCTGACCATCACTTCGGCCATGACCGCATTGGAACGCCGCAGCATCACCAGCCAGAACTCCTCCTGCCCCAGATCCGACAACCGGATGGCGAACCGATTAAACACGTCGGCCGATGATCGAATGAGGGTGTCATGCGGCTGGGCGGTCATCTGCCGGCGCCGACCCAATTCCAAGGCCGCGGACAATTGAAGGGCTTTGGTACGGCCGATGCCGGGGACTTCCGTCATGCCTAAAGGTGGAATCGAGGAAAGCACTGACAAGTCTCCTTGCACCAATTCAAGCAACGCCTGCGCGGCCTCGTGAACGGTGTGGCCCTGCACCCCTGATCCCAACAGCACCGCGACCAACTCGACCGCGCTCAATTCCTGCGGTCCGGTCAACAACATTTTCTCCCTCGGCTGCTGCCCTCGGCCTCCCTCCTCCATCATCCATGCGATTTTCGGGCATAAAAAAAGCCCACTTGTTCAGGAGGCTAATTTCAATGCTATCAGAACTCTATCAGAGCTTCGCTACGTGAGTGGCGAGGCTTGATTTGAGGTTAGAGGCTTTGTTCTTGTGGATGACGTTGTTCTTCGCCAGTTTATCCAACATCGCGGAAACTACAGGGAGCATCTCTGCCGCCTTCTTCGCGTCAGTGGTTGCACGGAGGGCACGGATAGCGTTACGGGCTGTCTTGTGGTAGTAACGGTTGCGAGCCGCTTTCTTGCGGTCAGAGCGGATGCGCTTCAATGAGGACTTGTGATGAGCCATAAGCTTTCTTCTGTATTATCCCGTTAAAGGGGTGCAAATATAGTAGATATTCCAATGCACGCAAGCGCTGCCGGCAAAGAAACAGAAAGGGCGCACCCCTGCGCCCTTTCACCCTAACAATCTACTCGTATTTCGACAACGACGCCTGCAAACCTCGCATCAAAACACGGCACTATATTACATAAATATTTTCCATCAATAACTAAATAAGTCGACTAAATTGTATATTTAATAGTTCAGGGTAGTTTCGGGTTGTCGTTGACTCAAATTCATTCATGCCCCTCAAGCGCAAATCCAACAGCACGCAAACCTACCTTTGACTTCGGTCTATGTCGCATTTTCCACGCCACCGGTTGCTGCATGCATTCAAAGCAATGACGTGCTGTATTGTGTTCGGACACCTCGGCGCCCTTGCGCACGGACAAGGCCTATTTGAAAACGTGTCAGAAGCCGCGGGCGTAGCAGTCGACGGACTTCACCATGCGGTCGCCATTGGAGATTTTGACCGCGACGGACGGGAAGACAT
>DJYV01000093.1:0-1667 GCA_002448555.1 Flavobacteriales bacterium UBA6969 | reverse complement strand
ATGGAATTCGAGGAGGTGGCGGTTCCCGCTGGAGTCGCGGATGACGGCGCGACCAACGCGGTGCTTTGGGCGGACTTCAACAACGACGGCTGGCTGGACCTAATCACAGGAAATTACCTGGATCCCAACCGCCTGTACCTCAACAACGGCGACGGCACCTTTACCGATGCAACAGACGTCTGGAATGCGGGCAACGCCGGGCCTTGCCGCAGCCTCCACGCGGCTGATATCGACGGGGACGGCTGGTTGGACCTCTATGTGGTGAACATCAACAGCCACAATGCCATGCTGCGCAACCTCGAAGGTGCCGGCTTTGAGAACGTCACCTTTCCCTCGGGAACGGTGGATACGGGCATTGGCATGGGGGCGCTGTTTTTTGATTCGGACAACGACGGGGATGTGGACCTGTATGTCACCCACGATGGCAACCAAGTCAACAAATTTTTTCGCAACAACGGCCAAGGCAGCTTCACGCAAGACGCCGCGGGCGTGGGGTTGGACTACCAAGGCAATTGCATGGGGGTCGACGCAGCAGACATCAACCACGACGGCTGGATGGACCTCTACATCACCGACCTCTACCCCAGCGAGCTGTTCCTGAACAACGGCGATGGGACCTACACCGCCATTGGCGAGGCGGCTGGCGTAGACGATTCGGGCATGACGTGGGGCTGCATCTTTTTCGACTACGACCACGACGCCGAATCGGACCTATACATCGTCAATGACTACGCCTTCGCGCCTACGTCTAACCGCCTGTACAGGGGCCTCGGAGGCACCACGTTCGCCTGGGTCAGCGAAGGGGATGTGGTCCTTGAACACGACCACAGCGATTACGGGCTGGCGGCGGGTGATCTGGACGGCGACGGGGATTGGGACCTCGCCATCGCCACCAGCGGCTCTCCCACCCAGCCTGGTTTCCAGGTCTTGGAAAACCTCAACTCAAGCGGGCACTACATCGGCTTCCGACTCGAGGGCACCACCTCGAACCGATCCGCCATTGGGGCGCGCATCGAAGTCCATTTTGATGGCAAAATCCGCTACGACGAAATCCATTGCGGCCAAGGGTACAGCGGTTCCAGTTCGTTCGACGTCCATGTCGGTTTGGGTACTGCAACCAGCGTAGACTCCCTTGTGGTGCGCTGGCCCACAGGAGAATTCTCTACGCACGGGCCATTTGCCGCGGACAGCATCCATGCGGTGCTGGAGCCGGGTGCAGAACCGTGGTTGACCTACGGATGCACGGATGCAGATGCGTGCAATTACGAAATGGCCGCGACTGAGGACGACGGAACGTGTTTCTTTCCCTCGGCCGGCTTGGACTGTTCTGGTGAGCCCCTGCCGGATTTCCCCACCTTGGCAACCCACAGCGTTGCCCGCATCTGGAACGAGGCCACCCTCCTGAGCATTCGCCACGACTGGGCGCGCCCCACGGTCCACGCACGGAACTTGTGGCACACCTCCGCGCTGATGTACGACGCGTGGGCGGCTTGGGGTGAGGACACCATTGTTGGCGCGCAGCCGTGGCTTTTGGGCAACCAACAAGGAAGCTACACGTGCGCTTATGAAGGGGTGCCCGAGATTGAGGCGGAAGACCGACTGGCGGCGCGGCAGTTGAGCATCAGCTACGGGGTGTACCGGTTGCTGCAGCACCGGTTTGCCAACGC
>DJYV01000071.1 GCA_002448555.1 Flavobacteriales bacterium UBA6969 | reverse complement strand
GGAGAATCCGACATTTTGTGGCCCGGGGAGCCGCTGTATTTCTGCAAGACGAGCGGGACGACCAGCGGCGCCAAGTACATCCCCATCACGCGGGACAGCATGCCGAACCACCTCAACTCTGCCCGAAACGCCTTGCTGCACTTCATCGCCAATTCAGGACGCGCTCAATTCTTGGACGGCAAAATGATTTTCCTTCAGGGCTCGCCCGAACTTCAACAAACGGCAGGCGGAACCCCGATGGGACGTCTAAGCGGCATCGTCGCCCACCACGTTCCTGCGTACCTCCAAGCCAACCGACTTCCCTCTTTTGAAGCCAATTGCATCGAGCCTTGGGAGGCCAAAATCGACGCGATCGTCGAGGAGACCAAGGGCGAGGACATGCGGTTGATTAGCGGGATTCCCTCGTGGGTGCAGAATTACTTTGAGCGCTTGCTGGAAGTCACGGACGCGGCCAACGTCAAGGAAGTGTTCCCCAACTTGGAGCTGTTTGTGTACGGAGGGGTGGCATTCGAACCCTACCGGGAGCGTTTTCGCAATTTGATTGGTGGTGACTTCCCGACCGTGGAGCTGTTTCCGGCGTCGGAGGGCTTCTTCGCCTACCAAGATGAACTGCCATCCAAGGGCTTGCGCCTCAACGTCGACCAGGGGATCTTTTTCGAGTTCATTCCGGCTTCGGAGTATTTCGATGAGAACCCGACGCGCTTGACCTTGGCTGAAGTGGAGGTGGGGGTGCAGTATGCGCTAATCGTGACGAGCAATGCGGGGCTGTGGGCCTACGATGTTGGCGATACCATCAAATTCACATCGGTGGATCCGCACCGTTTGGTCGTCACCGGGCGCATCAAGCACTTCACCAGCGCATTCGGCGAGCACGTTATCGCGGCAGAGGTGGAAGGAGCGTTGCAGGATGCGCTCGCGGCTCATGGCGGCGCAGTGGCAGAATTCCATGTCGCTCCAGAGGTGAATCCCTCGGAAGGCTTGCCCTACCATGAATGGTTCGTTGAGTTCACGGAAATGCCGAAGGATACAGAGGCCTTCGCCGCGTCGGCAAACGCAGGCGTGGTCGAACGGAACCCGTACTACAAGGATTTGATTACGGGCGGCATTCTGCGCCCTGTTGTATTGACGCAGGTGAAGCGCGGCACCTTCAATGGCGCAATGGCCTCTTTGGGTAAATTGGGCGGACAGAACAAACCGCCGCGGCTCGCGAATGGACGTGATTTTGCGGCCGCACTCGAAAAATCGAACAACGCGTGAATATTTTGGCACTCATAGGGGGGAGTGGCTCCGGCAAATCGACCATTCTGAATGGACTGCGGGAGCACTTTGGCGAGCGCGCTGCCGTGCTGTCGCTGGACAATTACTACCGCCCCAAGTCCGAGTTGCCGGTGGATGAGAACGGGGAAACCAACTTTGATTTGCCCGAAGTCATCAACGATGCTGACCTCGTGCGTGACATCGATCGCATGCGCTCGGGACGTCCAATCGAACTGGACACGTACACGTACAACCGGGATGTCATGCAGTCCGAAAAAATCACCATCGCCCCCGCCGAGTGGTTGGTGGTTGAGGGGCTCTTTGCCATGGCCTATCCGGCGATGGAAGATCGGATTGATTTGCTCGGGTTCATTGACGCTCCCGCTGAAGTTCGGCTGCAGCGGCGCATTGAACGGGATGGGTCCGAGCGCGGTTATACCGAAGACGAAGTGCGCTACCAATGGGACAACCACGTACGTCCGGCGGACATCGCCCACATTGAACCTTGGAAGGACAAAGCGGATGTGGTCGTGGACAACACGGAACACTGGCAAGCGGGGCTGGAAGCGCTCATCGCAAAAATGGAAGAAGCATAAACGATTTGATATGAAAAAGGCATTTACCCTCCCAACGTGCAAGACATGCGTGCGCATTTTTGACGACCTCCAACCGGAGCAAAACGGATGCGCCGTGGTGGACATCAAAGCCGAGGGCATTGCGGCTGAGGACCTCGACAAAATGAAAGAACTGGCGGGCTCGTATGAAGCACTCTTCTCACGCCGCGCCATGAAATTTCGTTCCATGGGATTGGCGGATAAGACCTTAACGGAACAAGACTACCGCCAACTCATCCTTGACGAATACACTTTCCTCAAGCGCCCGGTCTTCTTGTTTGACGATCAGGTGTGTGCTGGGTCCGCCAAAGCTTCCGTCGAAGCGGCACGGGCAGCCTTGAAGGGGTAAGCGATGCAGCGGCTTCTCGCGCATCTGGCTTTGCTCGTTGTGGCGGTCATCTACGGGTGCAATTATTTGGTGGCCAAAGGCTTGATGCCCGATTTGGTGGGCCCGAGTGGATTCATTGTATTGCGCGTCATCGGCGGCGGCGGACTCTTTTGGTTGGTGCGCGCTGCGATGCGCCCCCGCGGCACCTGGGAGTCCATCGAACGCAGCGATCTCTTGCGGCTACTCGCTTGCGGTGCCACGGGGGTGGCGGCCAACCAGCTGTTGTTCTTCAATGGGTTGAATGTGACCAGTCCGGTCAATGCGTCCATCATCATGACCATCAATCCGGTATTGGTATTGGTCATTTCGGCGGTGGTGCTCGGCACGTCCATCACGGCCCGCAAACTCCTGGGTATTTTCATTGGCGGCGGCGGTGCCGTGGCCTTGCTCATCCTGAGTGCGCAGCAAGAGAGCCTGCACGCCTCGTGGCAAGGCGACTTGATGATTCTGTTGAATGCGACCAGCTACGGTTTCTACTTGGTGCTGGTGAAGCCGCTTATGGCGAAGTACAAGCCGCTCACCGTGATTGCATGGGTGTTCGTTTTTGGGGCGCTGTTTGTGTTGCCCATTGGGTGGCGGCAGGCCGCGGCCATTGATTGGTCGGCCTTTGAGTCTTCGCATTGGCAAGGCGTGGCGTACGTGGTGATTGGCACCACCTTCATGGCCTACTTGCTCAACATCTTCGCCTTGCGTCACGTGCAGCCGACGGTGGTCAGCATTTACATCTACCTGCAGCCGTTGCTCGCGACGGGGCTGTCGTGGTGGGTTAGCCAGTGTGGCGGAGCGGATTACACGGCCGATTTGACCGTATGGACGGCCCTGTGCGCAGTGGCGATTTTTACGGGCGTTGCGTTAGTCAGCTTACCGAACCGGGCGCAAAATTAGCGGCGTGTGAACTCGACTCAAGAATTCGTAAATTCACCGTATGCCAATTGCGAAACCTTTTAACCTCGCGGCGTGGATTGAAGAAAACCGCGACTTGCTCAAGCCTCCGGTGGGCAACAAAAACCTTTACGTGGAAAGCGGAGACTACATCGTCATGATCGTGGCCGGCCCCAACGCCCGCAAGGATTATCACTACAACGAGACCGAGGAGTTGTTCTTTCAGATTGAGGGCGATATCCTGGTTAAAACACAACAGGATGGGAAGGTGGTGGATATACCAGTAAAGGAGGGCGAAATGTTTTTGTTGCCCGCAAAAATCCCCCACTCACCGGTTCGATCTGAGGGTTCTATTGGCCTTGTTATAGAGCGCAAGAGGCAAGAAGGACACAAGGATGGACTGCTCTGGTTTTCAGACAGAGAAAACACCTTGTTGTATGAGGAATACTTCCATCTCGAGAACATTGAAAAAGATTTTCTTCCGGTCTTCAAAAAATTCTATTCCAGTGAGGAGTTGAGGACGTGCCCAGTTTCTGGAGAGGTCATGGCTGCCGATCCGCGTTTTGTGGACTGAGTGGCGGGATTTACGGCATGAGCAACCAATGCGCCTGTTTGGGCGTTATCCCCTCGAACCAAAAGCCAATTCAATGAGAACAATGAGAATTTTCTGCCGCGTCGGAATGGCAGCCGCCTGGCTGTTCCTCTCCTTGACTGCATGGGCGCAAGAATGCACTCCCTTCGAATTTTGGGTCGTGAACCAATCGGATGAAGGCAACGCAATTGCCATGAACTTCGTCATCTCGAACGCCGATGGCGCGGTGGAGGCAGAAGGTGTATGGGAGGTGACGTCCGCCGGGTTGACGGCGGAGTTTTGCCTCGCGCCAGGCTGCTACAGCATTGCCCTCAGCGGCGATGAGGTCAGTTCCGAAAACGTTGGGCTGGAGTTGTTCCAGTCGGATTTTGTTCAAATTCTGGAGCTTACACCGGCAGCTCAGGAAGGGTATTGGGACGCGGCATTTTGCATCGAGCCGGGGTGGCAGTGCAATTGCCCGGATGCCATCGGCTACGCTGAGGGAGAAGGATGCACGTGGGCCTTCGAGATTGGCAGTTTCCAAGAGGGCGAGGAGGTGATGTGGAACTTCGGCGACGGGTCGGAACCGATCTGGGGCGGCCATTTCATCGAATACGAATTTGAAACCGCGGGTACCTACGAGGTCAATGCGTTTTTCACATCCTACGACTGTCCGATGGGCGTGGAATTGCAGACCGTCATCGAGTTGAGTGGCTGCGGTGAAGCCGAATGCGTCCTCGAAATGGAGGTCATCACGGAAGACGGCATGTTCTACACCTTCAGTATCCCCGATGAGCTGGCGAACAACGAGATCCAGTGGTACATCGACGGCCAGCCCATCGAAGGGGCGAACAGCACGAGCTTTGAGGCCGGGTTTGATTTCAACCCCAATTGGTCGGTATGCGTCGACGTGTGCACGGAGGCGTGCCCAGACGGCATGGAGGCGTGCTACTCCAATTTGGAGGTCGATTGCGCCCTGGACCTAGTGTGGGACGAAGTGGAGTGCAATCAGTTTGCACTTCAAGCGATTGGTCAGCCGGAAGGGGCAACCCTGGTTTGGACGCTGGACGGCGAGTTTTATGATTACCTCACGCCAGAGATCGTCTTCACGTTTGAAGAAGAGGGATGCCACGTGTTTGGCGTGGGCTACGAAACCCCGGATTGCCCGGAGGGGGTTTTCGCGGAGGTTGAAATTTGTTCGGATTGTCCGCCGATGGAAGAGTGCGAGTTGAACGTGGACTACGTGGAGCTGTCCGAGGGGATTTACCTGTTTTCGGTGTATACCCCGAACGGGGAGCTTTTTGACGGAGAACTAAACTGGTGGACCAACGGTGGCTATGTAGGGAATGAAAATCCATTCGCTTGGACATGGGACCTTGAAGAACCCATGACCATGGACATGTGCTTTGATTACAGCAGTTGGCAAGACTGTCCGAGTGGTGAAATGTGCATTCAGGTGGAGGCGGAGGGAATGGCCTGTGAGGAGGTTCAATTGGTGCTGGACGGGTCGTGGACTGCAGAGGTTGACTGGGCGTTTGACTTGGGTTTGGAAGCGTTCATCGACGGATGGGAAATTGCCGGGTGGTCGTTTGAGGAAACGTGGTCGGCTGACGGCGAGATCTCTGACACATTGACCATTTGCGCACCGCCCGCTTGCTTCGATGCATTCTGGGGCTGGGAAGCCGCGAATGTTGACGTCGAGTCATTGCTGATTTCAGTGCT
>DJYV01000009.1 GCA_002448555.1 Flavobacteriales bacterium UBA6969 | reverse complement strand
TCCGCAGCAAGGCGGAAAAAATGATCCACCGCATTTCGGCTGGTCAGGATGACGGCCGTGTGCTCGGCCAAGTCGATGCGCTGCTGTCGAAAATCTTGTGGCTCTAAGCCTTCAACGTGGATGAATGGACGGAAATCGATGGTCAATTTCTGACGGTCGGCCAATTCGAAGTACGGAGATTTTTCCGTGGTGGGCTTTGGCTGTGAAATCAGGACGGTCTTGAGCTTCTTCGCCATATCGGTTCTTCAGTGCTTGCTCCATTGGCTCACCCCACATACTCGAACAGCAACAGGGATGGTCCAATTTCGAGGGTGCAAATGTACGCAATTCCCCATCCAATATGAAGCCGCTTGTTTACGACCGATTGAAACTGACGCAGCCATTTGAGTCCGAGCCAGCACCACCAAGCCATGCACACGTGCATCCACATAACGCCGCGGCTCTCAAAACCGTTGAATTGCGCCAACTCCCAGACCACCAGCGCAATAAGCGCCCACAGCAACCAATTGCGCATGTGCCGATCCACCTCAAAGCCCCGTTGGACGGCATCTTGTTCGAGCGTCACCCACGCCCCCATCCAGCCGCCCAAATGACGTGCAATCAGTGCAGTCAATCCGAGCAAAGCACCCCATATGCCCCCGTATCCAGCCGTTTCGAGGGCGGGCGTGGCCGAGGCATTGACCCCCCAAAGCGATCCGAGCAAGGCCCAGGCCAAGAGGCCGATGGCATGGCTGGTCAAGGTTCCGCCCGTGCGTGCCGACTCATCGGCCAATCGCTGCCACACGCGCTTGATTTGGTAGGCAGTCCACATGGTCAAGGCCCATTCACGGTAGAATTGGATCCGCAGCAACGCGGTTGCCCCAACCCCGAATACGCAAATCCACAACGGGAGTGCGTACACGTGCAGCGGCGAAATGGGCAAAGGCATCCCTTCGAACATGGTGCTAAGATGCCAAAGTTCTCGGGATATATTTCGACAGGATTACGAAGTGTTTTTCAAACATATGTCTATCAGTGAATGACGATGACAAATTTTGGATCTGTCGCTCAGATCTGTCTTTTCATATTCGAATATGAAAAATCAATTAGCATTCTCGCGCCACTTTCTTAAAGTGGTCAGACAAACCCATAAAATGGTCGCTCGAATTGACCGAAAGATTGCTGCAATCGAACAAGAGGGTGGATTAGAACTGTTCAGGGTTTTCAACGAACTTCGGTAAAAACGTAATCGCCGTTTCATTGAATTCGTTGATGTGATGTGGGAATTTGCGGGTTGAATCAACAACCATGGATGGATTGAAATTGGCGGTTATTGGAGCGACTGGACTCGTCGGGCGGACCATGCTCGAAGTGATAGAAGAGCTGGCATTGCCCGTGTATGAGTTGCTTCCCGCGGGGAGTGCTCGAAGCGCAGGCAAGGAGCTGGAGTTTCAAGGCCGGAAATGGACCGTAAAGACCGTCGAAGAGGTGCTGGCTGCGCGGCCGCAGGTGGCGCTGTTCAGTGCCGGGGGGGATGTGTCCAAAAAGTGGGCGCCCGAATTTGCCAAGGCGGGAATCACAGTCATTGACAACAGCAGTGCTTGGCGTATGGACCCGGATTGTCCGCTCGTGGTGCCGGAAGTCAACGGTGACACCATCGGTCCGGAGGATCGCATCATCGCCAATCCGAATTGCACGACGATGCAGCTCGTGATGGCGCTCAAACCCTTGCACGACGCGTTCTGCATTCAGCGCGGTGTGGTGAGCACGTACCAAAGCATCACCGGGACGGGCAAAGCGGCCATCGTGCAGCTCGAATCCGAGCGCGCTGGGGAGCCGGTCGAAGCACCTGTTTATCCCCATCCGATTGATTTGAATTGCCTGCCGCATTGCGACGTTTTCGGCGACAATGGGTACACGCGAGAGGAGATGAAGGTGTGGAATGAAACCAAGAAAATCTTGGGCGATGAGGACGTACGCATGACTTGCACAGCGGTTCGTGTGCCGGTGATGGGCGGGCACAGCGAAAGCGTTTACCTCGAGTTCGAGCATCCGTTTGAACTCCACGAAGTCCGGCAAAAACTCGCGGACTTTCCCGGGGTGGTGGTGCAAGACGAACCGGCATACAATCGCTACCCCATGCCACTTACGGCTGTCGGCAAGAACGAGGTCTTCGTGGGGCGCATTCGGCGGGATTTGGTCAATGAACGCGGGCTTCACCTGTGGGTGGTCGCGGACAATCTGCGCAAAGGAGCGGCCACGAATACGGTGCAAATTGCCCAATACCTGCTCGAACGCGGGCGTTGGTCCTGAGGCCGCTTGGTTTCCATAGTGTGCGCGCTATCTTGCGTTGCGAACGGCTCACGTAGCCATCACAACCAAGTCTTCCTCCGATGCGCCAAACGCTCCGACTCCTTTTGGGCAGCGCCCTGCTGATTGCATGTGCAGGCCTTTGCCAAACCCTCTCCGCTCAGACCCAAATCAAAGGCACCGTCATCGATGCCGAAACCGGTGACGCCCTGCCCGGTGCCTCCGTGTTCCTCGAAGAATCCCGCATGGGAGCCGTTTCGGATTACGAGGGTCGCTTCGCATTCACATCACGGGAGACGGGGGCCGTTGAGTTGGTCATCAGCATGATTGGGTACGAAACCCACCGACAAGCCTGCACGTTGGGGGCTGATGCCTGGGTGTTGGACCTCGGACCCATCACCATGCAGTCTTCGACCATCGGCCTGAGCGAAGCGAATGTCATCGCATCGGTGGCCATCGACCGGGAAACGCCGGTCGCAGTTTCCACGTTGGATGCCAAGACCATTCAAGAACAATTGGGGGACAAGGAATTGGTGGAAACGCTGAACATCACTCCCGGTGTTTACGCCACGAAGAGCGGGGGCGGTTTTGGCGACAGCCGCATCAACATCCGGGGGTTTGACCAGCGCAACGTGGCTGTGTTGATCAACGGCATTCCCGTGAACGACATGGAAAACGGCTGGGTGTATTGGTCAAACTGGGCCGGCCTCGGCGACGCGGTCAACACCATGCAAGTGCAACGCGGCTTGGGCGCCTCGAAGCTGGCCATCAACTCCGTGGGCGGCACATTGAACATCATCACCAAGGCTACCGACACCAAAAAGGGCGGTAGTTTGATGCAGAGCGTGACCGATTACGGCCGCTACAAAACCATGCTATCGTTGAGTTCTGGGGTGATGGAAAACGGCTGGGCCGTGAGCGCCGTGGGCAGCCGGACGATGGGAAATGCCTACGTCGATGCCGCGTTCATTGACGCTTGGAGCTACTTCCTCACAGCCGCCAAAGACTTCGGTGCCCACCGACTGGTCTTCACGGCCATTGGCGCTCCGCAGACCCACGGGCAACGCCGGGGCCAGCTGACTGTGGACCGCTTCAACGACATCCAAAACCTCGGCTACGAGGCGCACCGATGGAACGACGATTGGGGATACCTGAACCGCGGGGGGCAGGAGAACGAGGTCTTGAACGCGCGGGTCAACGGGTACCACAAACCACAGTTTGCCTTGAACGACTACTGGCAGTTGAGCGAACGCACGAACCTCGCCACCAGCTTTTACATCAGCACCGGTAAAGGCTATGGCTCGCGTTATGACGGCACCAGCAATCCCCGCGTCAGCGAGACGTACGTGGACACCGCGGGTGTGGAGCGCTCGGTCAAAACGTCCCTGAACTGGGACTACCTATGGGATTCCAACGCCAACAACTCCCAGCCGGTCACGTACGCAGCGGACCAGATTACCTATGACGTAGATGCGCAGGCCTGGATCGACACCCTTCATGAGTTCGGCGACCCCATTGTGGTTGGGAACGATACGATTGTGGGTGGCCGCAGCCGCAGCGTCATCGAAAACGCGCACAACGAGCATTTCTGGACCGGCATCCTGTCCACGTTGCGGCACGAAGTCAACGACCGCGTGAGCTTGATGGCAGGGGTGGATGCGCGGTACTACAGTGGCAAACACTTCACCCGCGTCAACAACCTGCTCGGCGGGGATTTTTACCTCCAGTCTTTCAGCAGCAGCGACGGGTATGGCGTCAATCCAGATTACGCTTTGATGGCCCAGCCGGGCGACAAGGTGGACTACGACGACATTGGACGCGTGCAGTATGCGGGAGGGTTTGCGCAGGCCGAGTACAAGGACGACCGGTTTAGCTTGTTCGGTGCAGGGACCATTTCGTACACCACCTACCGCCGCATCGATCCCTACAAGTACTTCCGCTACGAAGAGACGGGGGTGCAGGAAGTCACCCAGGTCAATGAGCAAACAGGCGAACTCGAAACCACGGAAGAATTTGTTTACGGCATCAAGTCGCAAAAGGCCAGCAGCATCGGGTTCAATTTGAAGGCGGGCGGCAGCGTACGCCTCGGTGAGACCAGCCACTTGTACCTCAACGGTGGCTACTATTCACGCGCGCCGTTCATCCGTTATGTCTTCACCAACTATTCCAACGTGTTGAGCAACGACCGCTTGACCAACGAGAAGGTGGCCGCCATCGAGGCGGGCTACCGGTTCCGCTGGCGCGGGGTATCATTTGATGTAAACGCTTACCACACGCAATGGCGCGACAAAAGCCTCATGAGCAGCCCGTTGCTCCGTCCAGATGGCACCGAATACCGCGCCTTCATCACGGGCCTGATCCAAACCCACGAAGGCGTGGAGATTGAATGGCGCACACGTCCCACTTCTTGGGCGGAGATTGGCGGCATGGCTTCTTTCGGAAATTGGCGGTGGGACAACGACGTCAACGCAGAGATTACGGCGGAAGAAGGCGGGGAAGTTTTGGAAACCCTCTACATCTATTCCGCGGGATTGAAGGTCAGCGACGCGCCCCAATCACAGGTGGGCTTTCTGTCGAACTTCAACGTGACAAAGCGTTTGCGGATCGGAGCCAACTACGTGTACAACTGGAACCTCTACGCGCGCTTCCAAGTGGACACCGACCGCACCAACCCCGACCGTGCCGGGTTGCAGCCGGTCATGTTGCCGGCGTACGGGTACCTCGACCTCCGCGGCAGTTACCGGTTTGAGGCGGC
>DJYV01000167.1 GCA_002448555.1 Flavobacteriales bacterium UBA6969 | reverse complement strand
AACACGTGCTCCATGAAGGTGTCCACGCTTTCTCCAAAGTGCAGGTGGTCGTAACCGAACCAAAAGCCGAGCAGGATGACCGCCAAGGCCAGCGGCTCCTCGACCTGGTCCACAATCAAATCATCCAGCTGTGTTTCCGTCTTGCTGGCCAATTTGCGCATGCGGCGACTGAACCAGCGGTAAAGCAATTTTCCGACAACGACACCGCCGATTGCCCACAGCAAGGCGATTCCCCATTCGCGTACGGGGTTGCCCAAAAAAACCTGTTCCAAAAATTCCATGCTGCAAAAAACGACAAATATCTTTGCACCATGGGAATTGCCTCTAAAAACACCGCTTCTTTCGGCCCTTCACTGCGCATCGGCGTACTGGGCGGAGGGCAGCTGGGCCGCATGACGATTCAATCCGCAATCGACTTTGATGCCCGGGTGGAGGTCATGGATCCCAGTGCGGATGCGCCGTGCAGCAATTTCACGCACCGGTTTGTGCAAGGCGACCTCAACGATGCCGAGGCCGTAGTGGCCTTCGGGCGGAATCTGGACTGCATCACCATCGAAATTGAGCACGTGAGCGTCGAAGGCCTCCGCACGTTGGAGCAACAAGGCGTGCGCGTCATTCCCAAGCCCGACCACTTGGCCACCATCCAAGACAAGGGCTTGCAGAAGCAATTCTTCGAGGCAAACGGCATCCCCACAGCGCCATACCAACTCATCGACAACGTGAGCGACGTGGGGGCTATGGGCTTCCCCATCGTACAAAAAATGCGCAAGGGCGGGTACGACGGCAAGGGCGTCGTCGTCCTGAAAGACGAAGCGAGCATCGACAAGGCGTTTACCGTCCCGAGTGTACTCGAAGCTGCGGTGGACATCGACAAAGAACTGAGCGTCATCGTCGCCCGCAACAGCGCCGGCGAAACGAAATGCTTCCCGGTGGTGGAATCCGTTTTTGACCCGGTGGCCAACCTGGTCGACTACCTCATTGCACCCGCAGCGATCACAGCTGCTCAGGCCGCTGAAGCAGAGCGTGTGGCCCAGCAGGTCGTGGAAGCCATGGATTTTGAAGGGCTCCTCGCCGTGGAATTGTTCCTCGACACCTCCGGAAGCATCCTCGTCAACGAAGTCGCACCCCGCACCCACAACAGCGGACACCACACCATCGAAGCGAACGTGACCTCCCAGTTTGAACAGCACCTGCGGACGGTGTTGGACCTGCCGCTGGGCTCGACGGCTCCGGTGCACGCCGTCGGCGCGATGGTCAACATTGTCGGGACAGCCGATGCACAGGGCACCCCCGATTACAAAGGCATCGACGTGGCGCTCGCGACAGAAGGCGTTCACCCCCACCTCTACGGCAAATCCCAGGTCAAGCCCTTCCGCAAAATGGGCCACGTGACCATCACGGGCGGTTCCCGCGAAGAGGTTTTGGAACGGATGATGCGCATTCGTGAACAACTGGCGGTGGAAGGAAAACAAGCCCCTAGCGCATAAACCGCGTCCGGCAACCGTTCTTGTTTCCATGCAAGCCCTCGTCGTTTTCACAGGCGGTACCTCTGGAGAGGCAGTGATTTCCCGAAAATCTGCGGCCATGGTCATGGCCAACATCGACCGCACGCGGTTTGCACCCACGCTGGTGCACATCAACAAGGACGGGTGGTTTGCAGAAGTGGAGGGCGAGATGCTCCCCACGGATTTGCAGCGCCTCCAAGCCGATCCGGCGAACTACATCGGCGCTTTTGTTATGGTCCACGGCACGCCCGGGGAGGACGGAAAGCTGCAAGCCGAACTGGAGGCGGCCGGCTTTCCGCACACCACAGGGGATGCGCACACCTTGGCTTTGACCTTTCACAAAGGCCGCACCACGGCGTTTTTGGCGGAACAAGGCCTGCCGGTAGCTCGGACCGTGCAAATTGCACCCGGCGGGACATGGTCTGCGGAGAAACTCATCGACGAACTCGGATTGCCCTGTTTTGTCAAACCCAACGAAACCGGTTCGAGCATCGGTATTTCCAAGGTTTCTGAAGCGGGCCAGCTCCAAGCCGCCATCGACACCGCCATGGCCGTCGGCGGCAGCGGTGTGGTGGTCGAATCGTTGCTGAAGGGGCGGGAATTCACGTCCGGTGTCATTCCGGATGACTCGGGCCAGCCGGTGGCCATGCCCGTAACCGAGATTCGGACGCACCACGAATTTTTTGATTACGAAGCCAAGTACGCCGGCGAATCCGAGGAAATCACCCCCGCCGATATTTCATCGGAATGGGCGCAAGGGCTGCAGGCAAAAGCCATCGAGGTGTACCGTGCCACGGGCATGCGCGGCATGGCGCGCGTGGATATGATGTCCGAAACACCGGAGCAAATTCACATCATCGAGATCAACGCGGTTCCCGGATTTTCTGAAGCCAGCATCATCCCGAAGCAGTCAGCCACCATGGGCTTGAGCAAGAAGGATTTGATCAGTCGCATCATCGAGCAAACACTGCTCGCCTGACAGCAGGCAGGCAACTGTGCAAAATAAAAGAGGGTCACCCCGCTGGATGACCCTCCCCTGTTGAATGAAAACAAGTAAACTGTTATCTGAGCCGAAGCTCACGTCGCGTTTACGGAATGGTTTGAGAAAAGGTTGCGTTTTTTCAAAAAAATCTGCCGCGCGCCTTCATGTACCAACAACCCGGTCACTCTGGTCGGCCACAAACGCCTGCCAGCCACTGTATCCAGCTTGCATCCGTGGTGAGGCCAATTGGAAATGGTGGCACAAGGCTACGGCCACACCATCGCTGGCATCGAGTTCTTTCGGCATGTCGGCCGGTTTGATCGCCAACGTGCGGGCCACCATGGCCGCAACCTGCTCTTTGCTCGCGGCCCCGGAGCCGGTGATGGCCTGCTTGACTTTGCGGGGGGCGTATTCGGAAACGGGAATGTCCCGCGATAAGGCCGCAGCAAGTGCGACCCCTTGGGCCCGGCCCAATTTGAGCATGGACTGCACGTTTTTGCCAAAAAACGGCGCCTCCACCGCCAGGTGATCCGGGGCGTGCGTCTCAATCAGCGCCGCGCACCGATCAAAAATCCGCTTCAACTTAACCGCGTGGTCCTTGTACTTGGTCAGGTGCAAGGCGCCCATCTCCACCAGTTCCACCTGCTTGCCCTGCACACGAATCACTCCGTACCCCATGATGGTGGTACCAGGATCGATGCCCAAGATGATTTGTTCAGGCGCGGTCTTGGAGGGGTTGGAAGGCATGCTCCGACGAAGGTACATTTGGAAATGCGTTTTCGCTACATCGTCACCGCGGCGGCCCTGGGATACATCGCCTGGGCATTGACCGACCACAGCATCTGGTCGGACGCGGCTGCATTGGAAGCGCTGTGGCACCCGAGCCGTCCGTGGCTCTTGGGCGCTCTCGCCGCAGGACTACCGATCAACATTGGACTGGAAACCGCCAAATGGCACGCGCTGACCGCCAACGGCGACAAGTCCTGGACGGCCAGCCTCCGGGAAGTGCTGGTCGGGGCGACGTTCGCGATGGTCACGCCCAACCGCACCGGTGATGCCGTTGCCCGTGTGGCCTTGCTGCCTGCAGATGAACGTCCGCTCGGAACGCAAGCATGGCTGCTGAGCGCCTGGGCGCAAGCCGGGTGGACCCTCACCTTTGGCACAGCCGCCTGGTGGGCGTGCACCGCGGCCGGACAGATCCCCCTGCCCATTCCTGCTGGTGCCCAGTGGACGGTACTCGCCGGGCTCGCTGCCGCGAGCGCAGTTTGGTGGCTCCTGCCCCGCCTCGCCCACTCTCCGCGGCGCTTCAATCGCTGGTTGGAAGCCCGTTGGGGCCTCGCGTCGGGCCGGTGGACACCGCGTCAACACCGCGGGCAAATCGTCCTGAGCGGTTTGCGCTATGCCGTATTCGCCACCCAGTTCGCCGCGGCTCTCGCCGCTTGGGGCATCGAATGGGACCTGACGCTCTACACCACCATCGCCGTGGTTTACCTTGGGAACATGATCGTTCCCACCGCAGCCTTGGCCGAACTCGGCGTCCGCGAGGCGCTCTTGGTGGCATGGATGCAGCTGCCGGGATCGCTGTTGCCGTGGCTGCTCGCTGCAGCCTTCCTCGTTTGGGTAGTCAACCTCGGGCTCCCCGCACTCATCGGCGGTGGCCTGCAACTCCAACGTCGCCATGGGTGAAATGCTCGTTTTGCTGGGTTTGATTGCCGGAGCGACCTGGCTCTCCTACGCGGCCTTCGCTTGGAACGTCGGGAGGCGATTGAAAGCCGCCGACCGCAGCAGCCTGCCCGTTGGGAACATTTCAGGTGAACTCACCGTGCTCATCCCTTGCCACAACGAAGCCAAGGCCCTTCCCCACCTTCTAAACGACCTCCACTCCCAATCTCACCCCGTCCGCATCGTGGTCATCAATGACGCGAGCACCGATGGTACGCGCCGCGCCGCAGAAGCAGCCGGCATCACGTGCATCCCTGCGGAGAGTTCAGGCAAAAAATCCGCCCTGGCGACGGGCTTCAAGCATGTGAAAACCCCATGGTTGGCCACGGTCGATGCCGACGTTCGCCTCGGTGCGGATTGGGCCCGCAGCCTCCTCGCCACAGCGGTGCGCGAGAACGCAGCGTGCGTGCTCGGAGGGGTGGTCATCAGTGCCGAGCCGTCAACCGGTTGGCATCGATTTCAGCGACTGGAATTTGCCGTCATGCAAACGTGGATCGGAGGAGGCGTGCAATCCGGGCGACTCGCCATGGGCAGCGGAGCCAACAGCCTGTATGCCACTGCCGATTATCCGGCCGACGCCCTCCAGCCCGAATGGGCATCGGGGGACGATGCCTTCGCATTGCTCGCTTTGCGGCAGGCCGACAAGGCCATTCAGTGGTGCGGAGGCCCGGATGCTCAGGTAGTTACTTCGGGCGCACCCAACTGGAAAGCCCTGTGGCAACAGCGCGCCCGGTGGGCCTCCAAGACCGGCGATCAAGATGCCGAAACCCGACGAACCGCCCTCACCATTGCGGCCGTCCATACCGTCCCGGTCGCATTGGCCATCGGCGCCTTGATTACGGATGGCACCACCGGCTGGGGGATGCTCGTGGGATTTGTCGCTGCGAAGGCGCTCGTGGATTGGCGCTTGTTGGCGCTGGCGGGCCGGGAATTTGGAATCACTTGGCACGCCGGCGATGCGGCGCTGTTCCCGTTTCGGTATGCCGTTTTGGTGTGGGGAGCATGGTGGCAACTTCTGCGCGGTGGCGTTCAGTGGAAGGGCCGCCAGATTTAATTTCACCTCACCAACCCCATTGATTTGAATCGCCTCGCCCACCACCTTCCCGCCCGCATCGGAGCCTGCTGGATTGCCCTGCTCGTGCTGGTGGCGTTGGCCGGGCCCGCGATTCGACCGGATGCCACTCCGAATGCGAATGATCAAGTGCTCGAACGCGCGTTGCTGGCACCGGGTGCAGAATGGACCGCAGCGAACGGAACGACCCAAACCCACTGGCTCGGGACTGACCGGTACGGCCGGGATGTGCTCAGCCGCCTCATGGCAGGGTCGGCCATCAGCCTCGGTGTGGGCTTCACGGCGGTGTTGATCTCGCTATTCATTGGCATCCTGCTCGGGGCATGGGCCGGCTACCGCGGCGGACGAGTCGATGCGGTCATCAGTTGGTTCATCCAAGTGGTGTGGACTTTGCCAACGCTGCTTATGGTCCTCGCCATCACCATGGCATTTGGCAAAGGACTCTGGCAGGTGTTCCTCGCCATCGGTTTGACCATGTGGGTGGACGTGGCACGCGTCGTGCGGGGACAGTTTTTCGCCTTGCGGGAAATGGAGTTCATTCAAGCCGCGCAAGCTTTTGGGTTTTCGGACCTGCGCGTGACGCTCCGGCACATGCTGCCCAATGCCACCGGTCCGATCACCGTCATCGCCGCAGCCAATTTTGCCGCGGCTATCCTCATCGAATCCGGATTGAGCTTCCTCGGCTACGGCGCCCAGATCCCCATCCCAAGCTGGGGCAACATCATCCAAGAACACTACCACCTGATCACCGGAAGCCACGCCTGGTTGGCCATTGCTCCCGGCGTTCTCATCATCAGCGTTGTACTGGCGTTCACCTTCATTGGAGACGGCCTGAGGCAAACCCAACCGAACTGAGGTTTTCGTTTTTAATTTGCAACATGAGCACATCGGCTGGGGAATCACCAATAAAAATTTTCGTCGCAGGGCACCGCGGCATGGTCGGATCCGCCATTGTGCGCAACCTGCAGTCGAAAGGCTATACCAACATCATCACGCGCACCCGGGCGGAACTTGACCTCACGGACCAACAGGCGGTGGATGCATTCTTCGAAAGCGAAAAACCCCAACAGGTCTACCTCGCTGCAGCCAAAGTCGGCGGCATCCACGCCAACAACGTCTACCGTGCACAGTTCCTGTACGAGAACCTTATGATGGAGGCCAACGTCATCCATGCGGCGTGGAAGCACGGCGTGGACAAACTGCTTTTCCTCGGTTCCTCCTGTATCTACCCCAAGCTCGCCCCGCAGCCGCTGGTGGAAGATGCGCTGTTGACCGGTCCGCTCGAGCCCACCAATGAGCCTTATGCCATTGCCAAAATCGCGGGCATCAAGCTGTGCGAAACGTACCGCCACCAATACGACGCCAACTTCATCAGCGCCATGCCCACCAACCTCTACGGCCCGGGCGACAACTACGACCTTGAAACGAGCCACGTCCTGCCGGCCCTGCTCCGCAAGATCCACACCGCCAAAGTGAACGGGCACCCGAGCGTTCCGCTCTGGGGAACGGGGTCGCCAAAGCGCGAATTCCTGCACGTGGACGATTTGGCCGAGGCGTGCTTGCACCTCATGGACACCTACAGCGGCGAGGAATGGGTCAACGTCGGCACCGGCGAGGACCTAAGCATCAAGTCTCTGGCTGAGCTGATTTGCGATATCGTTGGATACACCGGCACGCTCGATTGGGACACCAGCAAACCCGACGGGACGCCCCGTAAGCTCATGAACGTCGACCGCATCAATGGACTCGGTTGGAAAGCCAGCATCGGCCTTCGAGAAGGAATTGAACGGGTGTACGCCGAAGTGAAATCGACGTTCGAATGATCCGAACCCTGCCGTTTCGCCTCGCTGTGGTGCTCTTTGCTTGGACGCCCGTGGTGGCGTTTGGGCAAGCCGGCAACTGGTGGTCGCTGCGCGGGACGGACAGCACCGGATTCGTTCCCGTCGAACGGCTGGAATTGATCGAACCCTTGGATGAAGGGAGCTGGTGGCAGCGCACGACGCACAATCACCTGCTTGATTTCTCCGATACCGACCGGACTCAAAACCTGATCGTCGTGGATCCGGTGGTGCAAGCGTACGTGGGGTCAATCCGGACCGCGGATGCCGAAGGCAACCCCCAAACGCGCAGTTGGTGGGACAA
>DJYV01000044.1 GCA_002448555.1 Flavobacteriales bacterium UBA6969 | reverse complement strand
CAAGCCTTTGGACGTGAGAAACAGGAGGCGAAGGCGTTCGCTGCGATTAATGCCTCTCACCGCGATGCCAACATTCGGTCTGTGTGGGCGTTCAGCGTGTTCTTCCCGTTGGTGGAAATGCTGTCGGCGACCAGTGTCGGTGTGCTGCTGTGGTGGGGGATGCAGGATGTTCTGGTGGAACGGATGACGTTGGGCATTCTGCTGCAATTCATTCTGTACGTCTTCATGTTGTACCGACCGATTCGGCAGCTCGCTGACCGGTTCAACGTATTGCAAATGGGCATTGTGAACTCAGACCGGGTGTTCAAGCTGTTGGCCCGCGAGGAGCGCATCGAAGACACGGGGATGGCTCGTGCACCCGAGCAACCCATTCAGCTGCGGGGGGCCATTGAGTTTGAAAACGTTTGGTTTGCTTACACGGATGGAGAATGGGTGCTGGAGGACGTATCGTTTCGGGTCGAACCCGGGGAGTCGGTGGCCTTTGTTGGCCCCACAGGTGCGGGCAAATCCACCATCATCAATTTGCTCAACCGATTCTATGTCCACCAGAAGGGGCGCATCCTCATCGATGGAAAGCCCATCGAGGCGTATCCCTTGCAAGCCTTGCGTCAGCACATCGGCATCGTGCTTCAAGATGTTTTCTTGTTTTCGGACACGCTGCGCAACAATGTGACGCTGTACGCCCGCGGGTTCGAAGACGACCAATTGAACGTTGCGGCCGAAGCGGTTGGGGCCGATGGGTTCATCGCCAAATTGCCTGAAGGGTGGGAACAAAACGTCCGCGAGCGCGGTGCCATGCTATCGGTGGGTCAGCGGCAGCTGATTGCCTTCATGCGCGCCTACTTGGTGCAGCCTACGGTATTGGTGCTGGATGAGGCCACCTCGAGCATTGATTCCGAAAGTGAGCAGCTCATTCAACGGGCAACGGAGGCCATTACTCAGGGCCGTACGTCGTTGATTGTGGCGCATCGGTTATCCACGATTCGGCACGCTGACCGCATCATGGTATTGGATCAAGGGCGCTTAATCCAATCCGGTTCCCACGATGCACTGATGGGAGTGGAGGGCATGTACAAGGACCTCGTCCTTTCGCAGGTGGAGACGGACTGATCTCAATTCGAGCGCTTGAGACCTTCTTGTCCCAATTGTTGCATCAAGCGGAACGTAGGGACACGTTCAATATCCACAGTCCGTTCGTGTATGGTTGCTGAAGAATCGGCCCAAACAATGGAACGGCGGATCGCACGAATGGTGTTGATGCGGTGGTGAAGATGCTCCAACAAACCATCTTGGCAAGTGTTGAGCTCGACCCAGTGTGTGCGGCTGTAGCGGACCAAGCGGGACGACCGCAATGAACGCATCAAATGCAAGCGGGCCCGCACCGGTTGTGTGCGTACCTCCTCATTGAACCGCTCCAAGGCGCGCAGCTGCAACCGCAGTTCCTTGAAGTACAGGTCGCGGCTGGCCTTTCGAAAATCCGGATCCACGCCGCCGTGCAATCCATTGATGAACAGACGGCGCAGACGGGCCTTGAGCGACGATTCGTCAAGTTCCAGCGCATGCGCACCTTCAGGCAGGTTCATTGAAGTCATGCCCCCTCTACGGAAGAAATCCGCCGGGGGTTGCGCTCAAAAGCACTTGAAATGGTCGAAGGGTTCAGCGCACGCATTGCACTGGTAATGCGCCTTGCAGGCGGTTGAGCCAAATGGGCTGACCAGCCGTGTATCCTCGCTGGCACAACGGGGACAAGGTACCGTGTGGGATTTACCCAGCAGGAAAGCTTTGTCGGCGCTTGTTCCTTCGGGCGGTGCAATGCCGTTCAAGCGCATCTTCTCCCGTGCTTCAGCCGAAATCCAGTCGGTGGTCCAGGCCGGCGCGTGGACGATGTCAATGCGAAACCTCGGCTCGACGGGTTGCAGTGCAGATTTGATGTCATCCTGAATGGCATCGGTCGCTGGACAGCCTGAGTACGTGGGTGTCAACCTGATTACAACGGTTCCGTCTTCATCCAAATCACAGCCTTGGATCATTCCCAATTCCGTGATGGTCAAAAACGGCAATTCCGGGTCCATCACCCCATCGAGGATGCGCTCCACTTGGGCGATGCGGTCACTCACCATTCGGCCCCGGGGTAGGTGCGCTGAAGCACTTGCATTTCCGCCAGCATGTAGCTCAAGTGCTCGGTGTGTCGGCCGCTGCGTCCACCGGTGAGCAATGCGGTTGATTCAGGACACGTGAGCGTAGCTTCCTCCAAAATGGCACGAACCTGCTCGGTCCAACGCGCGGTGAAACTCGCGTTCAGCGGCAGCACCCCAGCTTCATTGCACGCCTTCGAAACCGCATCGTCCTCAAACAATTCCGCCGTATAGGGCCACAGCATATTCAAGCTCTCTTGTACGCGTCGGTGGCTTTCTTCGGTGCCGTCTCCGAGCCGTACCACCCATTGGGCAGAGTGGGCGGCGTGATAGCGCACCTCCTTCAAGGCTTTCGCTGCAATGGCGGCCAATTCGAGGTCGACCGTTTGGCTCGCCAGCGCCTCATAGCGCAGCACCGCAAATTGATCGAATAGCATTTGCCGAACGATGGTGTCGCCAAAGTCTCCGTTGGGCAACTCGACGAGCAATGCGTTGCGGAATTCCCGGTCCGTTCGGAAATAGGCCAAGGCGTCTTCGTCCCTGCCGAGGCCTTCGCGTTGGCCGGCAAGCGTCAACAGCGCTCGAGCCTGGCCCAACAGGTCCAGTGCGATGTTGGAAAGGGCGATGTCCTCTTCGAGTGCAGGGCCGTGGCTGCACCATTCGGAGAGCCGCTGCGCCAGCACAAGCGCATCATCGCCGAGGCGCAATATCCATTCGTGTTCTTGGTCCGCCATTACATGTTTTTCACTTCATCCGGAAGGTCGTAGAACGTCGGATGGCGGTAAATTTTATCGTTGGCGGGATCGAAGAGAACGTCTTTATCGGACGGTGTCGAGGCTGTAATGTCTTCCGCTTTGACCACCCAAATACTGGTCCCTTCTTGCCGTCGCGTGTAGACGTCCCGAGCGTTGGAAATGGCCATGGTGGCGTCTGCGGCGTGCAGGCTTCCGACGTGCTTGTGGCTCAAGCCTTGACGGCTGCGAATAAACACTTCCCAGAGGGGCCATTCGGTTTTGGGTGCACTCATGCGGCTGAAGTTTGGCTGGCTGCTCGCTCCGCGGATTTCGCAGCGTACGCCGCAGCAGCGTCGCGAACCCATGCACCATTTTCGTGGGCCGTTACGCGGGTTTCGATGCGCTCTCGGTTGCATGGACCATTGCCGGCGACGACTTGTTCAAATTCACTCCAGTTGATGGGGCCGAAGTCGTAGTGGCCGGTCGCCTCATTCCAATTCAAATCTGGATCCGGCACCGTCAATCCGAGAAGCTCGGCCTGCGGTACGGTCATGTCGACAAACCGCTGACGCAGTTCGTCGTTGGAGAAACGCTTGATTTTCCAGCGCATGTTTTGCTCGCTGTGCTTGGACGAAGCGTCATTCGGACCGAACATCATCAACGAAGGCCACCACCAGCGGTTCAACGCGTCTTGCGCCATTTCCTTCTGCTCGGGCTTGCCGTTGCTCAGATTGAGCATAATTTCGAACCCCTGGCGCTGGTGAAAGCTCTCTTCCTTGCACACCCGTACCATGGCGCGGGCGTAAGGCCCGTAGCTGCATTTGCACAACGGCACTTGGTTCATGATGGCTGCACCATCTACCAACCAGCCGATGGCGCCTATGTCCGCCCATGCAAGGGTGGGGTAATTGAAGATGGAGCTGTATTTCGACTTGCCGGTGTGCAGGGCGTTGAGCATTTCGTCTCGGCTGATGCCCAATGTTTCAGCTGCCGAATACAAGTACAGGCCGTGTCCGGCCTCGTCTTGGACTTTTGCTAAAAGAATCGATTTTCGCTTGAGGCTTGGAGCACGGGTGATCCAATTGCCTTCGGGTTGCATGCCGATGATTTCGCTGTGTGCGTGCTGACTGATCTGGCGGATGAGGGTCTTGCGGTACGCATCGGGCATCCAGTCCTTGGCTTCAATTTTTTGGTCCGAAGCGATGTAGGCTTCAAACCGCTGATTCAAGTCCATTTCTTGTGTCATGCATCGGGATTTGTTACAAAGATAACAACCATGGACTCCAATGGTTTTCTTCCTGAATTGTCGTGTAGTTTTGCGGGCATGAATGGACTGCATGAGTTGAAAATTGCCGATGTACGCCGGGAAACCGCTGGCTGTGTCTCGGTTGCATTTGACATCCCAGAGAACCTTAAATCGGATTTTGGATATGCCGCGGGTCAATACCTGACCTTGGAGGCAGACATCGACGGTGAAGCCGTGCGACGCAGTTATTCCTTGTGCAGCGCTCCCAGTGACGGAGAATGGCGCGTGGCCATCAAACAAGTCGAAAACGGCATCTTCAGCACGTGGGCTAATGGCGCATTGGCGAGCGGCGATACCATCCGCTGCATGGCCCCAACGGGTCGTTTTATCCTCGAAACAGAGCCCACGGCGTCGCGGAATTTCATCGCGTTCGCAGCGGGGTCCGGCATTACTCCTGTCCTTAGCCAAATCAAAGAAGTCTTGCGCAACGAACCGAGCAGCGTTTTCACGCTGTTCTACGTGAACCGTGACACGCCGAGCATCATTTTCCGGGAGGCGTTGCTAGCATTTAAAGATGAGTACCTCGAGCGGTTTCGGCTGTTCCACATTTTGACGCGTGAGCCGCAGGATATCGAGCTGTTCAATGGCCGATTGAATGAAGAGCGGTGTGCGGCCATTTTAGCGAGCGATTGGGTGGATGTCCAGTCCTTGGATGCGGCGTTCTTATGCGGGCCCGAGGAGATGATTTGGGCGTGCAAAGCCGCGCTCGAAGGCGCGGGAATGGCGTCCGATCGTGTGAAGTTTGAGCTTTTCACCTCGTCAGCGGGCGCGAAGAAGGAGCGAACGCAAACGGCGGCAGAAGGAGATTCCTCCACAAAGCGACTCTCCATTGTCATGGACGGCATGACGACCGTGGTCGATGTTGCTGAGGGCAAAAGTGTATTGGATGCAGCGCTTGACACGGGCATGGACGCGCCATATAGTTGCATGGGCGGCGTCTGCTGTACGTGCCGCGCCAAAATGGTCAGTGGGCAAACCGAGATGGATGTCAATTACGCGCTCGAGCCGGATGAGGTCGAGGCCGGCTTCGTCTTGACCTGCCAAACCAAGCTCAAAGGCACCGGGCCGTTCGAAGTGGATTATGACCAGCAATAGAGCGCTTACTCTGCGCGCTCGGATAGTTCAAGCCAACGGTTTTCCGCTTCTTCCAGT
>DJYV01000176.1 GCA_002448555.1 Flavobacteriales bacterium UBA6969 | reverse complement strand
ACACACATCGAGAACGGACGCAAGGCCTTCACCAAACTCTACCGCCAAGGCGGCACCCTGCAAGCGGAAGGCATGTACATGACCAGCCGCAAGCTTAATGAACAAGGAGAACCCATGCGCCTCAAACAGGGTGAGTGGGTCTACTACGACGCCAGCGGCCAAGTCCGCCTCAAAGAATCCTACAACATGGACGTCCTCCAAGGTCCAGCAGTCACCCTGAGCAAAAATGGGAAGCGGCTCGAGGAAGGTTCGTACGTCGATGGTGAACGCGATGGCACTTGGAAGACGTGGGATGAATTCGGTACCGTGCTCTCAGAAATCGGCTACCGCGACGGCGTGTTTCACGGCATATGCAAAATCAACTACGCCAACGGCCGGCCTCAGACGGTAGGCATGTACGATACCGGCAAGGAAAACGGGTTCTGGAAGTCCTTCATGGAGGACGGCACGGTGCAAACCACGCGGCAGTTTGATCACGGCGAATTGCTGAAGGAAATCCACGAAAACGGCGCCGTGCTGTTGACCTTTTCCGATGGACGTCCCCGCGAAGAATTTGAAGTCGTCAACCAACTCAAATCCGGCCCCTTCCGGGAGTGGCATGACACCGGCGAATGGACCATTGAAGAATCCATCGATCCCGAAACGGGCGACCCCATTCGCAAACGCATCCTCACCGGAGAAGCCATCCGCAGGGAAGGCGAATACGTAAATGGGAAGTTGGACGGTGACGTTTACAACTACGACTTGAACGGGCGGCTGTTGCTGATTGAGCGCTTCGAGGATGGGACGCTTAAAAGCAGCGAAAAACAATGAATGCATCCCGGTTGCTTTGCGCAACGATCGCATGCGCGTCGCTCCTGTGTTTGCATGATCAGGTGCATGGCCAAACTGCGCCCAACCGCTTCTGGGTTCAATTTGAAGGCAAGCTGTCGGAAGAATTGCCCGCTGGGCACGCCACGCCCTACACCGTGGACACCCCTTTTGACTTCTTGAGCCCCAAGGCCATCTACCGGCGAGCATTGCAAAACATTGACGTGACCCCGCACGATGTGCCGATTCCGCCCTCCTACATCGACTCACTTCACGCGATGGACGGATTCAAGGTCATCTTAAAAAGCAAGTGGTTCAATGCCGTGACCATCGCTGTAACCGACTCGGCCTTTGACCCCATGACCTTGCTCGAACTGCCCATGGTCACCGCTGTGAAAAACGTTCAATACGTTTCCGGCGATGTCCGCGAACCTGGTGCAGTGCCACCGGTGCGGGAATACATTGAACGGTCGGCCTACGGCGGCGGGCTGGCACCGCTTGAACAGCTCAATGCCGATTGGCTACACGGGCTCGGATTTCGGGGAGATGGAATGACCATCGCCGTTCTGGACGCGGGGTTTGAAAACACGGAAAGCCTACCGATTTTCCAGCGGGCATGGGACGACGGGCGCATTCAAGAAGGCCTCGACGCCATGTACTCGCAGGGCGGATTGTTTGCGCACCACCGCCACGGAACGGCCGTTTTGGGCACCATGGCCGGGCACCTGGAGGATTCGTTGATTGGGACGGCGCCGGACGCAACATACGTGTTGTACCGCACTGAAGACGCCTACAGCGAATACCTGATCGAAGAAGATTATTGGGTCGCTGCTGCCGAACACGCGGACAGCATCGGCGTCGACCTGATGAATACCTCATTGGGGTACAGCCTGTTTGACGACAGCACCATGAACCACGTGTACGACGATCTCAATGGAACGACGACGCGCATCAGTCAAGCCGCGGAATGGGCGGCCCAAAAGGGCATCCTGTGCACCACGAGCGCGGGAAACAGCGGAGCAGCGGCCTGGCACTACATCACGGCTCCGGCCGATGCCGACGGCATTCTGACTGTCGGCGCCGTGGACGCGGAGGGCCAACACGCCGCGTTCAGCGGATGGGGCCCAACGGCAGACGGCCGCATCAAGCCCGATGTCATGGCTTTGGGCGTGCAAGCAGCCTTTCCGTTTGCGGACTCCACCATTCGCCGTGGCAACGGCACCAGCTTCTCATCGCCCATTCTGTGCGGGGCGGCAGCCTGCTTGTGGCAAGCATTTCCTGCATCAACCGCTCAAGAAATACGCTTCGCCATCACCGCCTCCGCTCACCTGTATGAAGCCCCCAATGACAGCATGGGGCACGGCATTCCCGATTTTCGAAAGGCGTTTGAGTTGCTCGATGAGGCGGGAGCGGCCACGTGGACCGCTCAAACGGCACCGGAAGCATTGATTTTCCCCAACCCCAGCAGCGACGGAATCTTACGGTGGCTATACAACGGAGACGAGCCTCCAACGGCCTGGCAGCTGTTCGATGCAGGCGGGCATTTGCTCGATGAAGGCAAAGTGCCCGTATGGTCGACAGCGGAAAGCCACTTCCAAGGGCACACCCGAATTGCTGACTCATCGCCCAACGGCACCTACATTTTTCAATTAACCGGAGGCGACGGAGTCCTTGTCAGCCGGCGCTGGGTCCTCATGCGCTGAGCGCCTCAGAAACCGTACTTCTCCTTCCAAATGGCCTGCATGGCCTTGCGGATGTTTGCCTCCTTGGCGTTGTTACCGGGGGTGTAAAAAGAAGTGCCCGCGATGGAATCAGGCAAAAACTCCTGGCCCGAGACTCCTTGATTCGAATCGTGGTCGTACTGGTAGCCCTTGCCAAACCCCTGGTCCTTCATGAATTGATTGGGCGCATTTCGCAGGTGAAGCGGAACCGGCAGGTCGCCTGTCTTTTGCACAAACTGCATCGCTTGGTTAATCGCAGCGTACGCCGCATTGCTTTTCGGGCTGGTGGCCAAGTAAATAACGCACTGGCTCAGCGGAATGCGTCCCTCGGGCATGCCGATGCGCTCCACGGCTGCAAACGTCTCGTTGGCCATCACCAAGGCTGTAGGGTTGGCCAAGCCGATGTCCTCAGCTGCAGCGATAACCAAGCGCCGCGCAATGAACTTGGGATCCTCGCCACCAGTCAACATGCGGGCCAAATAGTACACGGCCGCATTCGGATCGCTGCCCCGGATGCTCTTAATCAAAGCGGAAGCAATGTCGTAATGGGCATCCCCTTTTTTGTCAAAGCGAACCGTTGACGATTGCAAGGCCGCCTTAACGGACGCATTATCGATGACCACCGAATCTTCGGTCGACAAGCCCACCAACAGCTCCACGGCATTCAGCAACCGCCGAGCATCACCGCTGCTCGCACGCAGCAAAGCCTCCCACTCTTTGACTTCTACCGTGCGCATACTCAAGGCCTCATCTTCCGCTATGGCTCGGTTTACAATTTGCTTCAGTTGATTATCATCAAATGACTGCAATACATAGGTTTGACATCGACTAATTAATGCTGGAATCACCTCGAAAGACGGGTTCTCAGTGGTGGCCCCAATGAGGGTGACCAACCCCTGTTCAACCGCCCCCAGCAAGCTGTCCTGCTGCGATTTTGAGAACCGATGAATCTCGTCAATGAACAAGATGGCGCGACCACCGAACATGCCCGAACGCTTCACACTTGCGATGACTTCACGGACTTCCTTCACGCCGCTCTGGACCGCGGAAAGTTCATGGAATGGGCGAGTCGATTGGGACGCGATGATCTTCGCCAAGGTGGTCTTCCCCACTCCGGGTGGTCCCCATAAAATCATGGAGGGCACGTTGCCTCCGTCGACCGACCGGCGAAGTACCTGGTCTTCCCCGACCAAGTGACCTTGTCCCAAGTAGTCCTCCAAGGTCCGCGGACGCATCCGCTCTGCTAAGGGTACCTCATGCATCATCTCTAAACTTGCTTTCGGATTCAGAACGCGGGTTCAATGGCATCGTTTCAGGACGCGCATGCTTCCAGCGCTTGTGCGACCACAACCACTGGTGAGGCGTTTCCCGGATATCCGCTTCCAACAAATCAATGCACCGTTGCAGGATGGCACCTTCAGGCAGCGCATTCGGCGCATCGGTAACCAGCTCATAATGCGTTTCGTAGCGGCCACGCTTGAGCTTCTTGATGTGCCCGTAAATCACTGGCAAATCGTACATACGCGCCCATTTCTCCAATCCGAAATACCACGCTGTTTCTTGGTGCAGGAACGTATTCCACCACGATTTGACCGGATCGGCTGGGCTTTGATCAAACCCCATGACCACCGCTTTTGGACGCTCACCTTGAACGTGCGCGTCCATCCAAGCCTGGGAATCAACGGTGCGCACCATTTCCAATCCGAACCGTTGACGCGATTCACGGACGGCTTCGTCCATGGTTTTATTGGACAGGCGCTTGTATACCGCCATGACGTCGTGCGGCACGTTTTGATTGGCAGTCATGGCATAGAGCTCCCAATTGTTGAAATGCCCCCCGGCGACGAGCACACTCCGACCGGCCTGAAAAAATGGCTCAAAGACTTCAACATGCTCATGCCCCATGCGCGATCGGGCTTCCGCATCGGAAACCGAGAAGTTCTTGATGGACTCCAACGTGATGTCCGCGAAATGCCGGTAATACAGGCGTTCAATCTGCCGGTGTTCCGCCTCTGAACGCTCGGGAAAACTGCGTTCGATGTTGCCCCGAATCACCGGGCGACGGTAGCCCGCCACATCCGAGGCCACCCGCGCCAACAGCCCGCTGATCGCGTGGAGTATGGCGAACGGCAAATGCGAGAACGAACGGAGGAAAAACAATGCCATGGTCGTGCGAAAATAAGGTCAATCCAACCCGGCTCCGCGGGCAATTCCGACCAATCCGTCGTGCGCCAACGCCACCCCTTCCGGCAACTCCGCATTGACGGATTCATGGAAGCCCAGTTGGTGGCTGATGTGGGTGAAATAGGTCTGTCGGGCACCAATTTTTGAAGCCAACTCCAAGGCCTCCTCCAGCGTGAAATGCGACAGGTGTGACTCCCGACGAAGGGCATTCAGAACCAGTACATCCACCCCTTCCAAGCGCTTTAACGCCAATTCTGACAGCTGGTTCGCATCGGTGATGTAGGCCAACCCTCCAATCCGAAACCCCAGGACGGGCAACCGGTGGTGCATTACCGGTAACGGCCACCAGGTGGCGTCGCCAATGACAAATGGATCCTCTGCAATGCGGTGGAGCTGCACACGCGGCACACCGGGGTAATCCGCTTCAAAAATGTACCTAAATTCCCGGTGCAATGCCGCTTGCACGCGCTCTGTCGCGTAGACCGGCATGTCCTTGCGGCTGCGAAAATTGAACGGACGAATGTCATCCAATCCCGCCACGTGGTCCTTGTGCTCGTGCGTGAAGACCACCGCATCGAGGGTTTGAACCCCCGCCCGGAGGCACTGTTGGCGAAAATCCGGCCCGGTATCAATGACCACCGTCGCTCCCCCAGCCTTCACCAGCAGGGAACTTCGCAACCGTTGATCCCGCGGGTTTTCACTCTGACAAACTTCACAGTCACAGCCAATGATGGGCACGCCTTGCGAGGTGCCTGTGCCGAGAAATGTGAATTCCACCTGCATGAACCAAAGGTACGCCCTGTTCATCTCGTACATTTGTTGAAACAGGCCCTACACTGAAATCAGATTTGCCATGGATTCCGACCGTGTCATCCTCTCTGCCAAACAGAAAGCTCTCCGCATCAACCTGAACCAGGACCTGTACGGCACCTTCGCCGAAATCGGAGCAGGCCAAGAGGTGGTCCGGCACTTCTTCCGTGCCGGCGGTGCTTCAGGCACCATTGCCAAGGCGATGTCAGCCTATGACAAGGATTTTTCGGATGCCATCTACGGGGAAGAAAAAAACGGCCGGTACGTCTGCGAAAGCCGCGTGCACAAGATGCTCGCCCACGAATACCAATTGATGGTGGATCGCCTGGACCGCGCAGAACACCCCTCCAAGCATTTCTTCGCCTTCGCGAATACGGTCGCGACCATCAATTACCACAAGACCAACCAAGGCCACGGCTGGTTCGGCCTCAAATTCCAAACGGCTCCCAACCAAGAACCCAACGAAGTCATCCTTCACGCGCGTTTGCACGAGAGCGATGCCTTGCTGCAGCACCAAACCGTTGGCTTGCTCGGCGTCAACCTCGTTTACGGGTGTGTCTTCTTCTACAAAAAGCCGAAGGAGCTCTTGCAGTCGCTGTACGACAACCTCGACCGCGATCAGGTGGAAATCGATATGATCGAGATGAACGGGCCCGATTTTGAAGAAGTCGACAACCGCCTGCTCTCGCTTCAATTGGTCAAAAACGGCATGACGGATGCGGTCATCTTCTCCCCCGACGGGAGAAACCGCCAAGCAGCCGATGTTCTGTACAAAAAGAACATCCTCGCCATCCGCGGCTCCTTCCGACCGGTCACCAAGGTCAGCATCGACATGATTGCCAAAGGGCTTCAGCAGTTCAAGGAGGAGGCACGTGTCGAAGAGGATAACATCCAAGTGCTCTTTGAGATTACACTCAACAACCTTTCGGCAGAGGGCGACATCGATGA
>DJYV01000103.1 GCA_002448555.1 Flavobacteriales bacterium UBA6969 | reverse complement strand
CAGCAATGGCTTGTGAGGCTTGTCCGCAGTGATGTCGTCGAACTTCGACAACACCTTGTGGCGGGTGCCTGGGGTAATGGGGTTGAATTTACGAAGTGCCATTTGCTTAGATGTTCTCGTAGAAGTCAATCATTTCTCCTTCGGCCAAGCTTACGATGGCCTTCTTGTAACCGACTGTGCGTCCTTTGATGATGCCAGTCTTCGTGTAGCGCTGGCGGCGCTTGCCGTCAACACGCAGCGTTCGGACTGAAGTTACGGTCACACCGTACTCCTTTTCCACTGCTTTCTTGATCTCCACCTTATTCGCGCCGTCCGCAACAACAAACCCATAGGCGTTGTTCTTCTCGGTATCGGCAGTCATCTTCTCGGTGATGAGGGGCTTAACTAAAATCTGTGACATGACGATTCTTATTTGAGCATTCCCTCGATCACCTTGTGGGCGTCGTCCACGAAGATGAGGGTGTTACAATTCATGATGTCATACGTGCTGAGGTCACTCGCTACCATGACGCGGTGCTTCGCGAGGTTGCGGCTGCTCTTGTACACGTTCTGGTCAGGCGTAGACAAAATCATCAGGGTCTTGTTATCAGCCACCTTCAACCCGTCCATGAGTCCTACGAAATCTTTGGTCTTAGGCGCATCCATCTTGATGCCTTCAACCACCATAATGGCTTTCTCTTTGGCTTTGTAACTCAGCGCACTGCGGCGGGCCAACTGCTTCACCTTGTGATTGAGTTTCTGGGTGTAATCGCGTGGTTCTGGACCGAAAGTGGTACCGCCTCCACGGAACAATGGATTCTTGATGGAACCTGCACGTGCTGTACCTGTACCCTTCTGCTTCTTAATCTTTCGGGTTGAGCCCGAAACCAATCCACGGTGCAATGTGTCGTGCGTGCCCTGGCGCTGCGCAGCATGGAATCGCTTAACATCGAGGTAGATTGCGTGGTCATTGGGCTCAATGCCGAATACCGCCTTGTTCAAGGTTACCGACTTATCGGTCTTTGAACCTTTGGAGTTGTAAACATCTACTTTCATCACGCTTCTGGTTTACGGATTTCGACAGTGGAACCTTTATGCCCGGGTACCGCTCCCTTGACAACCATGACGCCCTCTTCTGGGAGGATCTTCACGATTTCGAGGTTTTCGATGGTCACACGAGCGTTACCGGTCTGGCCTGCCATGCGCATGCCCTTGAAGACACGTGCGGGCGTAGAAGCCGCGCCGATCGAACCGGGAGCGCGCAAGCGGTTGTGCTGACCGTGTGTAGCTTGACCCACACCGCCAAAACCGTGGCGCTTGACAACACCCTGGAAGCCTTTACCTTTTGACTTACCCACCACAGAAACGTACTCGCCCTCGTTGAAGATATCTTCAATCTTGAGCTCATCACCTGCTTGGTGTTCTTCGGCGAATCCTTTGAATTCAACCAGTTTTCGCATGAGGCCAACGCCAGCGCGTTTGAAATGGCCTTGCAACGCCTTGGATGTACGCTTTTCAGAGCGCTCACCATAGCCGAGCTGAATGGCTTCGTAGCCATCCTTCTCCAGGGTACGAACTTGCGTCACGACGCAAGGACCAACTTCTAAAACGGTGCATGGGATATTCTTCCCAGAGGCATTGTAGACGCTGGTCATACCTAACTTCTTCCCTATGAGTCCGGGCATGATTTCGGTGTTTTTGTTTCGCGTTAATTAAAAATTCCCGTCAGACTTTGATTTCCACTTCAACGCCGCTTGGAAGCTCCAAGCGCATCAACGCGTCAACGGTCTTTGAGGATGAACTGTAGATATCAATTAATCGCTTGTAAGCGTTCAATTCGAATTGCTCACGTGACTTCTTGTTCACGTGGGGTGATCGCAATACAGTGTAGATACGCTGGTGCGTTGGCAGTGGAACGGGTCCGCTGATTACCGCACCGGTGGTCTTCACCGTCTTAACAATCTTCTCGGCCGACTTGTCGACGAGGTTGTGATCGTACGACTTGAGTTTGATTCGGATTTTTTGCGTCATCTTACTTCCTTATTAGCCGTTGCCTTGAGCTTCAGCGATCACTTTTTCTTGAATACTGTTTGGAGCCTCTGCGTAGTGGCTGAATGACATCGAAGATGTCGCACGGCCTGAAGTCAACGTACGCAAATCCGTCACGTAACCGAACATTTCAGACAATGGCACCTTCGCGTTTACGATGGTCTTGCCTGAACGCTCACCGGTTCCCTCGATGATGGCGCGGCGCTTGTTCAAATCACCGATGACGTCGCCCATGTTCTCGTCGGGGGTAACAACCTCCAACTGCATCATGGGCTCCAAAATTTTAGGCTGGCAGCTCTTCACCGCGTTGCGGTATGCCATCTTCGCAGCGAGTTCGAACGAGAGTTGATCCGAGTCAACCGCGTGGAACGAACCGTCCACCAACTCAACGGCCATGCTGTCCATTTGGTAGCCGGCCAATACCCCGTTCTTCATGGCTTCTTCGAAACCTTTCTGAACAGAAGGAACGAATTCCTTTGGTACGTTACCGCCCTTCACTGAATTCTTGAACACCAAACCGGCTTCTTCTGGAGTCGGTGATGGTCCAATCTTGACGATGATGTCCGCAAACTTACCACGCCCACCCGACTGTTTCTTGTACACTTCGCGGTGATCGGTACTGCCGAAGATGGCCTCCTTGTAGTTCACTTGAGGAGCACCCTGGTTGCATTCCACCTTGAACTCACGACGCAAACGGTCAACGAGAACTTCCAAGTGCAATTCACCCATACCCGAGATCACCGTTTGACCGGTTTCCTCATCCGTGCGGACGTTGAAGGTTGGATCCTCTTCCGAAAGTTTTGACAAACCGGTCGACAACTTGTCAAGGTCGGCTTGAGATTTCGGCTCAACAGCGATACCAATTACAGGATCTGGGAACGACATGCTCTCCAAAACCAACGGCGACCCTACAGAGCACAAGGTGTCACCGGTGCGGATGTCCTTAAAGCCTACAACTGCCCCGATGTCCCCCGCTTCGAGTTCTTCGATGGGGTTTTGCTTGTTCGAGTGCATTTGGAAGATGCGCGAAATGCGCTCCTTCTTGCCGCTGCGCGTGTTGATCACGTATGAACCCGCAGGCAACTTACCGGAGTAAGCGCGCACGAAGCACAAACGGCCAACAAATGGGTCGGTAGCAATCTTGAACGCCAAGCCTGCGAAAGGCTCTTCTGGATCGGGCTTACGCTCGATTTTCACATCTTCATCATCCACCGCTGTACCCACAATGGCCTCTACATCGTATGGAGAAGGGAGGTACATCATGACTGCATCGAGCATGGTCTGTACGCCCTTGTTTTTAAAAGCAGACCCGCACAAGAGTGGCGTGATTTCCATACCAATGGTCGCCTTGCGAATCGCCGCAATGATCTCATCAGCGGTCAAGCTGTCAGGATCCTCGAAGTATTTCTCCATCAAGTCATCATCCTGTTCGGCCGCTGCCTCAATCAAAAGACCCCGGTACTCTTCTACCGTGTCTGCCAAATCTGCTGGAATCGGCACCTCATCCCAGGTCATTCCTTTGTCTTCCTCATTCCATACGAACGCCTTGTTGGTGATTAAATCGACCACACCTTTGAAGTCGTCCTCTGCACCGATTGGAACCTGCAATGGAACAGGACGCGCACCGAGCATGTCCTTAATCATGCCGACGACATTGAAGAAGTCCGCACCTGAACGGTCCATCTTGTTGATGAATCCAATACGCGGAACCTTGTACTTGTCAGCGAGGCCCCAGTTGGTTTCCGATTGCGGCTCCACACCGGATACGGCACAGAACAATGCAACGGCACCGTCCAGTACACGCAATGAACGCTCTACCTCAACGGTAAAGTCAACGTGGCCTGGGGTGTCAATGATGTTGATTCGGTACTGGTCGTCGTTGAACTTCCAGAAGCAAGTCGTTGCAGCTGACGTGATCGTAATGCCACGCTCCTGCTCCTGCTCCATCCA
>DJYV01000129.1 GCA_002448555.1 Flavobacteriales bacterium UBA6969 | reverse complement strand
GTACAACTCTTGCATTTTCTCGATGGAGTGGTCCAAGGCTTTTTTGGTCTTGACCACGTCGCGATCCTCGTCCTGGTAAAAGGCGTAGAGCACGTGCAAGATCTTGATCCGGAGGTGGCGACGATTCAGCATGCTGGTAAGAGAAACACAAAACTAACTGCAACCGCTCCGGAATTGTGCAGCGGATTTCGAATCATTTGGCGATTTATCTTCAGGTTATCCACGACCGCCGGTCCTCGGTCGCCTTACCTTTGAACCATGAAGCGAAGCGCTCCCATTGCCACTTTTTCCATCGTCCTCTTGTGCATCATCACGGGTTGCCAACAACAAATCGAGGTCGATCTGCCCGAAGTAGATCCGGTGTATGTCGTGGAAGGAACCATCGTTGAAGGAGAGGCGCCCATCGTTTTTGTCGGCGAAGCCGTCGGGTATTTTGACCCGGTGGATGCCAATTCCATTGGGCAGGCATTCTTGGCAGGGGCGTCCGTGCACCTGAGCGACGGGACAACAACCGTTGAATTGGATGAGTTGTGCACGTCGGATTTACCCCCGGAATTGCTGGAGTCGGCCGAGGAAATCCTGGGTTTTCCCGACACACTCTTGGCCGAGTTGGACTTGTGCGTTTACACGTCTTTCGATCCGGCATGGCGCGGCGAGGCCGGAACAACGTACGCATTGGATGTCACCGTCGCAGACGCCAGCATGCAAGCAACGACGTCCATCATCCCAGCCGTTCCAGTGGATTCCGCATGGTTTCAATCACCCGGCACCCTGGATTCGCTGGGGTTGATGTACGCCCAGTTTACCGACCCGGACACCATCGGAAACGCTTACCGATGGTTCGCAAAGCGCATCAATGTTCGACCGGAATGGGATCCGCTGGCGGGCCAGGTAAAGGACGCGGACTTTATCGCGCCTTTGGGCAGTGTGACCGATGATGCCTTCTACAACGGGTTGTCTTTTGAGTTTTCTGCCTTTCGCGGGGTCGCGGCAGGGAGCACCGCGTGGGATGATGAATTCGGCACCAGTCCTGAGGCGGGCTATTTCAAGGCAGGTGACACGGTTGTGGTGCGGCTTTGTTCCATCGATGAACAGGTGTTCTTGGCCATTCGCAGTTATGAGACGTTGATCCTGAGCCAAGGCAGTCCTTTCGCCCCACCTGCCAACATGATCACCAACGTCGAGGGCGGAATTGGCCTGTGGGCGGGTTACGGTGTATGGCAGGATACCGTAATTTGTCAGTAGAATTCTCACGAGCATGAAGCAGATTCCATGGTTATTCACCCTCTGGGTTGCAGGCGTTTTTGCCACGCCTAACGCTTTTGGTCAATCCGTTCGATGGCCCATTGAGGCGGCAACCGTCTACGAACGTGGGGCCAAAATCGAACGTGGCGGCAGCGTCGCTTTGGATGGGCAAGGAGCGGCAACGGTCACGTTGACCGGATTGTCCGCTTCGGTCGCAGCTGACATGCTCCAGGTATCATTGGGACCTGATTGGTCGCTCGCCTCGCATGCATTTACAACAGCAACGCCCGCCGGTCGCATGGAGCAGGCGGCACTGCGGCAAGCAGAAATTGATCAGGCGATTGAATCCAAGCAGCAGACATATTCCTTGCGGGAAGCGTTGCTGTTGGCCTACGAGGAAGAACTCGCCATGATCCGATCCAACCGAAGCGTGAACGGGGATGAATTGCTGCTGGTCGACGACCTTCGGGATCATGCGAATTTCTGGCGAGAGCGGGTGAAGGAATTGAGTTACCTCATGCTCGAGCTCCGAATGGAAATGGAGGCGCTCACAGCGACGATGAACGACTTGGAGGCTGAACGCCAAGAATGGAGTGAGGCTATGGACGCCCGCGAAGGCCAGTGGACCTTGCGGTTTTCAGGTCCACCCAAATCCCGCCACGATGTCCGGGTCAGTTACGTGGTTTCCGAGGCAGGCTGGTCGCCTGTATACGACGCCGAAGTCGATGAAGATGGCGGCATCCAAATGAAGCGGTATGCTTCGGTGTTTCAATCCACGGGACAAGATTGGAACGGGGTACCTGTGGTGTTTGTCGTCGGCAATCCGCTCCAATCCATCGCTCCGCCTGCGGCAGTCAAGAAGCAGCTGAGTTTGGGTTACAGCCAAACCGCCGACGCCTATGCGTGGGAGGCGCAGGCATCATTTGACGACGATGCCTCGGCAGATGCTTTCGAAGACCCCGTTGAAGGGTTGCGAACCGACCGCACTGCAGGCGCAAACCCTGTGGAACGGTATGCATTCGCTCCGGCCAATGCGGCGGTCATCCGTGGAGACGGTTCTCGGGAACGCATCTTCATCGAGGCGTTGGACCTCGAAGGCGAATTGAGTTATTTGCTGTTGCCCGAGTGCACCGATGAGGCCTACCAATTGGCGAATTCTGGTGGGTGGGTCGCATCCCGACTGGTTCCTGGCAGGGTGCAAGTGATTGCCGGTGGCATGTACCGAGGCGCCTATCACATGCAGTTGCCTGCTCCCGGGGACACCTTATACATTCCCCTGGGTCAAGATGTTCGGGTCCGTACGAGCCGGGAACGCGTTTTGGACCGGTGCACAAGCACTGTTTTTGGTGGGTCGCGTAAGACTACGCAGTCCTTTGAAATCACCGTTGAAAACCAGCACAACCGCACCATTTCGGTGGCGGTTCAAGATGCCGTCCCCGTAGCGACGAGCAGTGACATCCAGGTGGAGGTGCTGGGGTTGAGCGGAGGCGAGTTGGATGCGGTGACGGGCCAAGTGGTTTGGGACCTCGAACTGGGTCCCAAAGAACGGCGTACGTTGTCGTTTGGCTACGTGGTTACATACCCGAAGCGCCGAGCACTTTTGGGACTGTGACGCGTTCTAATGCCGTGAGCCGAATGCGCTGGTAGTAGGTGGTTAATAGTTCCCACGGGGATGCCCCGTTTTGAGCGCGCTTCATGGCGCCTTCTTGGCAAAAGCCCACACCGTGCCCGAATCCCCATCCCGTGAGCGCTGTGGTTTGCTCATCCAGCATCACATCAAACCGATCACTTGGGAGGTTAAATGCCTCGCGCGAAGAGGCTGCGTTGGTCGGATTTGCTGCGTGGACCAATTGCCAACCTTCCCATGCGGCGCGCTGGATTTGCCGCTCCCAGCGTGCATGTGCGCCCTCGGCACAGGCCGCATCGTGCACCGGTTCGAGGTGCGGGGAGGCTTCCTGCCAAACTGCATCCGAGCTGCGCGTCATACCGCCACAATTCGAGTGGAATGCAGCCGGAATGGGAAGGCCCAGTCGATCCGTGAGCACCAGGTGCCTTGAAGCACGGCACCCGCTGCGGATGGTGTCGTTGACGGTTGAGACGCCGTCAAATGCTTGGCAGTGCACTTGGTCACAGACGTCATAGCCTTCGAACCGATGCCTGCCAAAGGTGTTCAGGGCGTAGGTCCTGCTCACGATG
This sequence comes from Flavobacteriales bacterium UBA6969, assembly GCA_002448555.1. GTDB lineage: Bacteria > Bacteroidota > Bacteroidia > Flavobacteriales_D > Sanyastnellaceae > UA16. The sequence continues at coordinate 8,614 of DJYV01000129.1, read as the reverse complement.
GCGTGCGCCGTGTAGAGCGCATCCGCGTGTCCTTTTCCGATTTCACTTACGAGTACGCCGGCAACATAGTCCTCCAAATCAGTTTCCAAAGCGACGTGCCATTCACCGGCGTGCCAATAGAAATGCACTGCTCCGGTGTATTGCCGGTAACCCGTCGGCTCGGAGATGAGCCGGACCGTAGCGAAGCCTCGCGTCGGTTTGAGGATGAGGTAGCTGGACTCCAGTTCACCTGTCTGTGTCGTCACAGTGAAACCGCGATTGGTTTTTGCAATGCGTTGGGTGCTTTCCAGCGCGCCAGCGGTTTGCAGGTTGCCGTAATTGACCACAATCCATTCGAAGGTTCCGTTCACGGCTTGGCACCGGATGTGCTGTGCGGTTTGAAAGTCTTCGAGCCCTACGACAATGGTGGACGGCGGTTGGCCATTGGCTGTGGCCGCCCATAAGGCGACCAGCATCAGAAGCCCAATCCGCGCTATCATGCTTTTGTGAGGATGGAATCGGCCACCTGCTGCGAAGCGGTTTGCCCCGAGCTCAGCGATTGTTCGAGTGCTTTGAATTGCTGCAGTTGATGGGCTGCCGATGACGAAAGGGCGTTTCCATCGTGCAGAGCGAGGGCTGCACGGCGCAAAGCTTCCGGCGTGCATTGGTCTTGGATCTGCTCGGGAACGGCGCTTTGCTGCAGCAAGATATTGGGCAGGCCAATCCACTGCGACTGAACCAACAGGCGAGCGAAGGCGTAGGTCATGCGGCTGGTTTTGTAACAAACCACATGGGGCAGTCCGAGCAAGGCAGCTTCAAGCGTCGCGGTCCCCGAAGTGATCAATCCGATGTCGCAAGACCGCATCAAGGCGCGGGTGCGCCCAAATTCAATGGGAATCCCGGCATCGATAGCCATGCGGTAGTCCTCGATCGAACGTCCCGGTGCGCCTGCAACTACCGATTCAAATTCAGGCAGGCTCTGGGCAGTGCGTACAAGGATGGGCAGCATGCGTTCCAGTTCTTGCGCACGCGAGCCAGGGAGGAGGAGGAGCCTGGGTTTGCCACCGTTTGGGGATGCTGCGGTTTGTGTCTCTTCATCTAGCAATTCCAGCAGCGGATGCCCAACCCAATGTACGTCTACGTCTTCGCGGGCATACCATTCTTTTTCGAACGGTAAAATGATGTGCAAATGGTCGATGTCGCGCTGGATAGTGCGTACCCTGTTTTTCTTCCAAGCCCACACCGAAGGAGAGATGTAATGGTGTGTTCTGATCCCAGCTCGTTTGGCTTTCCGCGCCATGCGCAAGTTGAATCCAGGGTAATCGATTCCGACCACTGCATCCGGCTGAAAAGCATCAATCTGGGCCCAGCATTCTTTGAGTCGCCGGCGAATCGTCCAAACGTTTTTTACAACCTCCCACAGGCCCATGAATGCGAGGGTTTTGTAATGCCGGAGGCACGTAGCGCCGGCAGCTTCCATAGCCTCGCCACCCCAACATTGAATTTCGAGCGCGGGCTGAGCGTCGCGTAGGGCGCGGACGAGCAACCCTCCGTACGCGTCGCCTGATGCCTCACCTGCGATGATGAAAACTCGCTGAACCAATGCCTTAGAATTGCCGGATTGAACCATCGATAAGGCGAAGTTAAAAGGCCTGCGATTGCAACCAGATGATCAAGGGTACCGTGATGAAGATGACCCCCAGAACGCCCCGCGCAAAGCGGTCCCAGTTCTTTTGAAGGGCTAGCCAGAAGACGCCCACATTGAACAATACACTTATGGTCAGGATGCTGTCCTTATACATTGCGCTTCCAATGAATACGTCTTGGATGAAGTAGTCGAATGAGGTGCCGTTGGCCCAACTCCACCACACCGTCATGGCTACGAAGCCGATGCCGGTTCCAAGCAAACCTGCTGCGAATCCGAAACCGGAGTGATCCAATCGATGGGTGCTCACAGGTCCCATTGGTTGAGGGTGGAAATGGCGTGGTGGGCAGTCAAATCAAATTGCGTCGGGACAACGCTCACGTATCCGTTCCGCAAGGCCCATTCATCGGTGTCTTGGCCCTGGTCGGGATTGGAAAATTTGCCAGTCATCCAGAAATACGGACTGCCGCCAGGTGAAGTACGCTTGTCAAACGCGTCCTCCCAATGGCCGGCTGATTGCCGACACACCTTCAGTCCTTTCAGCTCGTTCTCGGGCAAATTGGGGACATTGACGTTGAGGCAAGTGCCCTCGGGCAAGGAATGGTGAAGGACCGCCAATGCGAGCTTTTCGACGAACGGCAGGCACGCGGTGAAATCGGCTGTGGGGGCATGGTTCAACAAGCTGAATCCGATGGATGGGATGCTCTCAACGGCACCCTCGACGGCGGCGGACATGGTGCCGCTGTAGATGACGTTGATGCTGGCGTTGCTGCCGTGATTGATGCCGCTGAGCAACAGGTCGGGTTTTTTGCCCAAGATTTCATAGATCGCAAGCTTGACGCAATCAACCGGCGTACCCGTTGTCTGCCAGGCCGCTTGAACGCCTTCAACGCCAAATGTAACTGGCTCCATTTTCAATATGCCATTGATGGTCACGGCGTGGCCCATGCCGCTTTGAGCGCGGTCGGGCGCTACGACAACGACATCGCCGTGCTGGACCATGGCGCTTGCCAAGGCTTGAATGCCCTTGGCTTTGATGCCGTCGTCATTGGTGATGAGGATGAGGGGGCGAGAGGCTTCTGCGCTCATGCTTTATTCGGTATACGTTGCAGTGCATCCAAGAAGAAGCCCCAGAATTTCTGGACGGAACTAATCTGGACGCATTCGTCTGGGCTGTGGGCGCCTCGGATGTTGGGCCCAAAACTCACCATGTCCATTTCGGGGTAGTTGGTGCCGAGGATGCCACACTCCAGTCCCGCGTGGCAGGCGAGCACCCGCGGCGACTCATTGTACTTTTCTTCGTAGAGCGCTTTCATGGTAGCGACGATTGCGCTTGAGGGATTGGGGGTCCATCCGGGGTACTGTCCGCTGAATTCGGTTTGCAGTCCCGCGAGGCCAAATGCACACGCAATGCTGTTGGCGTTGTCGTCTTTTTCCGAATCCACAGAGCTTCGGCACAAGCACTGCAAGCTGATGGTGCCCGCTGCAATTTCGACACGCGCCAAGTTGTTGGACGTCTGCACGAGGTTTTCAATGTCCGGGCTCATGCGGTGGATGCCGACAGGAACGGTTTGGATTGCCATGAGCACAGCAAGTTGGTCTTCTTCCGGCATCGCATGCGTCACCGTGGTGGCTTCTGTTTCGCACGACAGGCTCAATTCGGGATCGGTCGTTGCATACTCCGCTTTGACGGCCTCAAACGCTTCCACTAAGGTGCTTTTGAATTCGGTTTCGTCAGCGGGATCCAGGACCAAAACGGCTTCGGACTCGCGTGGGATGGCGTTGCGCAACCCTCCGCCTTGAACGGAAGCAAGCCGAAAGTCGACCGCCCCCAAACTTTCAATCAGCAGCCGGTTCATGAGCTTGTTCATGTTGGCAATGCCTTTGTGAATGTCCATGCCCGAATGGCCGCCAGAACCACCCGTCAGGCGAATGCGAAGTTGCTTGACGCCCGCTTGGATGGCTTCCGCTTCATAGGTGCCCGTGGACGTGACATCGACTCCACCGGCGCATCCGATGGACAATTCATCGTCGTCTTCTGTGTCGAGGTTGAGGAGGATGTCACCTTGCAAAAACCCGCCCTTCAACCCCAACGCGCCCGTCATGCCTGTCTCCTCATCGATGGTGAACAATGCGTCAATGGCGGGGTGCGGGATGTCTTTGGAGTCGAGCACAGCCAAGATGGTTGCCACGCCGATGCCGTTGTCCGCTCCGAGCGTGGTGCCTTCCGCACGCACCCAGTCGCCATCAACGTACATCTTGATGCCTTGGGTGTCAAAGTCGAATACGGTGTCCGCGTTCTTCTGGCATACCATGTCCAGATGGCTCTGCAGGACGATGTGCCGTTTGTTTTCCATTCCAGCTGTTGCCGGCTTGCGTATCAGCACATTGCCAACCTCATCGGTGAGGGTTTCGAAGCCCCAATCGTTTCCGAGTCCGATGACCCATTCGCGGACTTGCTCTTCCTTTTTTGAAGGCCGTGGAATGCTATTCAATGCGTTGAAGAAGTGCCACAAAGGCCGGGGTTCGAGGCTGACGATGCTCATGGTTTTTTCTTCAAAAATAGCGAGCAATTTTCGTCTCCTGCGGTTAATTCTATGCGACCACCTTTCCAGTGCCTGAGAAATCCAATTTGGGTTTGAACATTCTCGGTTCATTGCCCTTCATTTTTGTGGATAAAACAAGGTGGATTTTCTATGCCTACAATGGCGCGAACTACTAATTTCGTTGGCCATGGCGGGAAAAGAGCAGGTATCGTACACAGAGGATAACATTCGTTCGCTTGACTGGAAGGAACACATCCGGATGCGTCCGGGGATGTACATCGGAAAGTTGGGGGATGGACAGGCGGCAGACGATGGCATTTATGTGCTGCTCAAAGAGATCATCGACAACTGCATTGATGAGCACGCGATGGGGCATGGTAAGAGCGTTCGCATCACCATCCGCGATGGTGAAGTCAAGGTCCGCGATTTTGGCCGTGGCATTCCGTTGGGCAAAGTGGTGGACGTGGTGTCCAAAATCAACACAGGCGGTAAGTATGATTCCCGTGCCTTCAAGAAGTCAGTGGGGTTGAACGGAGTGGGCGCTAAAGCCGTCAACGCCTTGTCGACGCATTTCACCGTTGAGAGCTACCGGGAGGGTGAAATCAAACGGGCACAATTCGAACGCGGTGACCTCGTAAACGACGAGAAGCGCGGCAAAACCGAAGAGCGCAACGGGACCATGATTGCCTTCCGGCCCGATCGGGACGTATTCAAGGCGTACAGCTACCGCATGGAACACGTGGAGCGGTTGCTTTGGAACTACGCCTACCTGAACACCACGCTCGCGTTGTACTTGAACGGCGAGAAGTTCAAGTCGGAAAACGGCCTCAAAGACCTGCTGACCAACGATCTGGACAAAGATCCCCGTTATCCCATTGTTCACTTGGTTAATGAAGACATTGAAGTGGCCATCACGCACACGGATGCGTATGGGGAGGACTACCAGAGTTTTGTCAATGGTCAGTTCACGCCCCAAGGGGGCACCCACCAATCCGCATTCCGGGAGGCCTACGTTCGCGTTGTCCGGGATTTCTTCGGAAAGGATTACGATGCAGCGGACATCCGCGGAGGCATCTCGGCGGCAATTTCAGTCAAAGTAGAGGAGCCGATTTTTGAGTCGCAGACCAAAACCAAGCTCGGCTCCGCTGAAATGGGACCGGGACAGCCCACGCTGAAAAGCTTCGTGTACGATTTCCTGAAGCGGGAATTGGACAACTTCCTGCACCGGAATCCCGAGTCCGCCCAATTGCTCCAAGCCCGCATCCTCCAGAGCGAGCGCGAGCGTAAAGACTTGGCGGGCATCAAGAAGTTGGCGCGTGAGCGGGCCAAAAAGTCGAGCGTACACAACAAAAAGCTCCGCGACTGCCGCATCCACCTCGGCGATAAAAAGGACCGCAACGAAGAAACGACGCTGTTCATCACGGAGGGCGATTCGGCTTCGGGTTCAATCACCAAGGCGCGCGACGTGTTGACGCAGGCGGTGTTCAGCTTGAAGGGGAAGCCTCTCAACTCATTTGGACTGACCAAGAAGGTGGTCTACGAGAACGAGGAATTCAATTTGCTGCAAGCAGCCCTGAACATCGAGGACGGCCTGGAGAACCTCCGCTACAACAACGTAGTCATCGCCACGGATGCCGATGTCGACGGCATGCACATTCGATTGCTGTTGATCACCTTCTTCTTGCAGTTTTTCCCCGATTTGGTCAAGCGTGGCCACTTGTACGTGCTGCAAACGCCATTGTTCCGAGTGCGAAACAAGAAAGAGACGCGCTATTGCTACAGCGAAACCGAGAAGCAAGAGGCATTGCAGGCCCTGGGTACCAATGCAGAGATCACCCGCTTCAAGGGTTTGGGTGAAATCAGCCCGGACGAATTCCGGCACTTCATCGGGGATGACATTCGCCTCGACCCAGTGGTCATTGGCAAGGAGAGCCGCATCACTGAAATGATGACCTTCTTTATGGGCAAGAACACGCCCGATCGTCAAAGTTTTATCATCGAAAACCTGCGGGTTGAAAAAGATTTGGTTGAAGAATGAGCGAGGAAGAATTGCCACCGGTAGACCCTGAGAACGAGGAGGGCAACGCCCCGGAAGGTGAAGGCGCTGGAGAAGCGCTTGAACGGGTCATTCAGGTCGCCGGGATGTACAACAACTACTTCCTTGATTACGCCTCGTACGTCATCCTCGAACGGGCCGTGCCTCACCAAGACGACGGCCTCAAGCCGGTGCAGCGCCGCATCCTGCACAGCCTCGACGAAATGGACGACGGGCGGTTCCACAAGGTCGCCAACGTCATCGGTAACACCATGAAGTACCACCCGCACGGGGATGCTTCCATCGGCGATGCCATGGTGCAAATCGGACAGAAAGATCTGTTGCTGGACTGCCAGGGAAACTGGGGAAACATCTTCACCGGGGACCGCGCGGCCGCTCCGCGTTACATCGAGGTTCGGCTCAGCAAACTCGGAAAAGAGATCCTCTTCAACCCGAAGACGACAACGTGGCTGCAGAGCTATGATGGCCGCAACAAGGAGCCAGAGACGTTGCCCGTTAAGTTCCCGTTGCTCCTCGCCTCCGGGGTGGAAGGGATTGCCGTTGGCTTGGCGTGCAAAACGCTCCCGCACAACTTCGTCGAGCTCATCGACGCGAGCGTCGCTACCCTGCAGGGCAAGGGCTTCACGTTGTACCCGGATTTCCCGACCGGCGGAACGGCCGACGTGGAGAATTACAACGATGGATTGCGCGGCGGCAAGGTTCGCGTGCGTGGCCGCATCGAAAAGGCCGACAACAAGACCTTGGTCATCCGCGAGTTGCCGTTTGGCGTCACCACGAGTTCGCTCATTGAGAGCATCTTGAAGGCGAACGATAAGGGCAAAATCAAGATCAAGCGGGTGGAGGACAACACGGCGAGTGAAGTCGAAATCGTCATTCACCTCGCCAACAACGTCAGCCCCGACAAGATGATCGGTGCGCTGTTTGCCTTTACCGATTGCGAGGTATCCATCTCACCCAACTCCACCGTCATCCTCAATGACAAGCCGCAATTCCTCGGGGTCAAGGAGCTGCTCAAGATTTCGACCGAACGGACGAAGGGGCTGCTCAAGTTGGAGCTGGAGATTGAATTGGGTGAATTGCAGGAGAAGTGGCACTTCGCATCATTGGAGAAAATCTTCATTGAGAACCGGATCTACCGGGACATCGAGGAGTGCGAGACGTGGGAGGATATCCTGGCCACCATCCACAAAGGACTCAAGCCGCACACCAAGCACTTGCTGCGCGCGGTCACCGATGAGGATGTGACGCGGTTGACGGAAATCCGCATCAAGCGCATTTCCAAGTTTGACAGCTTCAAAGCCGACCGCCTGATTGAAGGGTTGGAAGGGGACATCGATCAAGTCAAGCACCACTTGGACCACCTCACGGATTACGCCATCGAGTGGTTCCGAATGCTCAAAAAGAAGTACGGCGCAGGCCGCGAGCGGAAGACGGAATTGCGGTCGTTTGAATCCATTTCGCGTTCGGCAGTTGCAGTAGCGAATGTCAAGCTCTACACACAGAAGGGGGAAGGATTTGTTGGCTATGGATTGAAGCGGGGCGAAGGCGAATTGGTCGGAGAGTGCAGCGACATCGATGACATCGTTGTCATCCGGAAGGACGGCATCATGCAGGTAAGCAAGGTGAGCCAGAAGGCCTTCTTCGGGAAGGACATCATTCACGTCGCTGTCTGGAAACGCGGGGATGAACGCACCGTGTACAATTGCATTTACCTCGACGGAGCGACCGGACGCAGCATGATGAAGCGATTCAACGTGCCGGCGATAACGCGTGACCGAGAATACAACATCACCAAAGGCACGCCGAAGTCGCGGATTTTGTACTTCACGGCCAACCCCAACGGAGAGGCCGAGATCGTGACGGTGTTCTTGCGGGCCAATGCACGCCTGAAGAAGCTTAAACTTGACGTTGACTTCTCTGAATTGGCCATTCGCGGCCGAGGCGCTGGGGGCAACCTGGTATCCAAAAACGCCATCCGCAAAATTGAAATGAGCGAAGAGGGCGTTTCGACGCTTGGTGCGCGCAAGGTCTGGTACGATGAAACCGTTCGCACGCTCAATGCCGAAGGTCGGGGGCGCTTGTTGGGCGAATTCATGGCCGACGATCGCATTGTGGTGTTCCTGTCATCGGGTGAGTACGCAGTCACCGGTTTCGACCTGAACACGCGGTTCGATGACAAGATGATCCACTTGGAAAAGTGGCATCCGCAGCGACCTGTTTCGGTTGTCTATTACGAAGGCGAAAAAGAAGACTGGTACGTCAAACGGTTCCACCCGGAACTCGTTCAGAAGGCTTTCTCCTTCATCGGCGATCACGAAAACTCCCGATTGGGTGTGGTGTCCACTGCTCACCATCCACTCGTGCGCATCCGGTTCAACCGCCGTTTCA
>DJYV01000145.1 GCA_002448555.1 Flavobacteriales bacterium UBA6969 | reverse complement strand
TCGCCGTACTGGCGGGTATCGCGACACTCCTGCTGCTGCGGGCGTTGAACGCCATGCACCTTTGGGCATTGGCCATTCTCGCTGCGTTGCTCACCGAAACAGCCAGCACGCTCATCATTGAATGGTCGGTCGAAAAATTCCTTCAACGGCGTGTGAAGGATCTGTCCGATGCCATTTCACAAAGCTCCAGCGTAGAAGAAGTGCGGCTCGAGCAGCAATCGCTGGATGACATACTGTCGTGGGCCAACAACCAGCTCGCGGACATCAAGTCACTCAAAGCCAAGGATTCGTTCCGGAAGGAATTCATCGGCAACCTCGCTCACGAACTCAAGACACCCCTCTTCAACATCCAGGGGTTCATCTTGACACTCATTGAATCCGATCTTAAGGATGAAGCGCTGGTCCGACGGTTCCTCAAGAAGGCCGACGACAACGTCAGCCGCATGACCGAGTTGATCGAAGACCTCGACACCATCTCCAAGTTGGAGTCGGACAGCCTCGCCCTCACCTTAGCGCCGTGCAACATCATTGATACGTGCAAAGAGGCCATCGACGGGGTGGAGTCCAAGGCCCTGAAAATGGGCATCGACGTACGGCTTGAATTGCCCGACCCCGAGATGGAGAGCCTTCACGTTCTATGTGGTCCTGTCCAAATTCGCCAAGTCCTCACCAACCTGCTCGTCAACTCCATCCACTACGGAAAGGAAGGCGGTGAAAGCACATTGCGCCTCGAAGCCGAAGGTCAAACCGTTCGAATCACCGTCGAAGACAACGGCATTGGCATCTCCAAAGAGGACCTCAACCGCATTTACGAGCGCTTCTACCGCGTGGACAAAAGCCGCTCCCGCCACGCCGGTGGCTCCGGACTGGGACTGGCAATCGTCAAGCACATCATCGAAGCGCATGGCCAGTCCATTCAAGTGCAATCCACCTTGAACAAGGGAACGGCCTTTTCCTTCGAACTCGTGAACCTCGACGCAGAGGCTGAAAAGCGAAACATCCAGCTTGACGCGCCTGACCTGACCTGACCTAATACCCGCTGCGAAATTCTGCCTGCAGCATGCCCGTTCCGGCGGCATTCACAAAGGGATTTGCCGCCTTTTCTGCCCCAATCGTGGTCGACGGCCCGTGCCCCGGCCACACCTCAAACCCATCCGGCAACGTAAACAGCTGCTCTTCGATGCTGGTGACCAAATCCGGTGCATGGCTGCCAGGCAGGTCCGTCCGTCCGATGCTCCCTTGGAACAAAACGTCGCCACCGATGACCCATTGGCCTGGAGCGTACACCAAAACCACGTGACCCGGTGCATGGCCCGGTGTGAAGCGAACCTCCAGTTCCGCCTCCCCGCAACGGATGGGCTCGTCAGCACCCAAATCGACACCCAGCGGCGGCAACAGATCCATGGGGACGCCATACACCGCCGCTGACCGTGGCGCTTGTTCGTACGTCGCCCGTTCCAGGGAGTGCAAGCGCGGCTTCAACCCCCACGTATCGTAGACCCAACCCGCGCCCAGGACGTGGTCCAAATGGGCGTGAGTGAGCACGCATTGCGCCGGATTCAGCGACCGCTCCGCGCAAAAATTTGCAAACGTTTCACGCTCGGCCGCATGGCTCATTCCCGGGTCAACCACCGTCGCCTCTCCGTTTCCGTGGTCTATGAGGTAGGTCTGCTCCGAAAACGGGTTGAAGGTGAAGGTGTGGAGTTCTATCATCTCGGTGTAACTTCGAGTGGAATGCTACGGCAAAGCTACTTCATTCGGTTCATTTCCTCGGCGCTTATGGCCTGTGCGGCCTCGCTTGCCTTGGGCCAGTTTTACGACGGGTCCAATATGGAGTTTGGCAAAAACAGCGTGCAGCACCGCACGTTTGAATGGCAATACCTGCCTACGGCACGTGCGGAGGTGTATTACTACCAAGGGGGAAAGGCTTATGCCAACCGCATCACCTCGGAAATCACGGCTTGGATCGAAGAAGTTGAAGACCGGTACGACCGCAGCATTGAAGGCACCGTCCAAGTGCTGGTCTACAACAAACAGGCTGAATTTCGCCAGTCCAACATTGGAAGCGGACAACTGAATGCCCAAAACATCGGCGGGACCGCGACCCTCGTAGGGTCCAAGCTCTTCGTATACGCAGACGGCATGTGGGAACACACCGAAGAGGACGTCAAGCGCAGCCTATCGAGCCTGCTCTTCAACCAAATCTTGTACGGCGGAAATTGGCAAGAGGCGCTGCGGTCCTCCACCACCGGCATCTCATTTCCAGAATGGTTTACAGCGGGCCTGCACAGTTTCGTCGCCCAGCAGTGGTCATCGGAAACCGCACTGCACGTATGGGACGCCGCTCGCTGCGGGAAGCTGGTCCATGCGCACCGTGCCACGGGTGAAGAGGCCCGCTGGGTCGGCCATGGGGTGTGGAAGTACATCGCCGACGTGTTTGGTGAAGCCGTCATCGCCAATGCTTTGTACATGGTCCGGGTTTCGAGCAACCTCGAGAAAGGACTTCAGTATGCCACCGGCATGGATTTAGCTTTGTTGTTGGAAGAGGCGAGCCGCTACCACCTCGACGCTG
>DJYV01000158.1 GCA_002448555.1 Flavobacteriales bacterium UBA6969 | reverse complement strand
AAAATCCAAGGCATCCCGCGCAGTCTGCTCGTCGCGGATGGACAGCGTTCCCATGGCCAATGCACGTTGAAGGCTCCCCACTGCGCGGCTCCGCTCCGCTGCATCCAATCCTGATGCACCGCTCGCTTTGAACTGTTCCTTCTGCACGAACCCCAGCACAAACCACGCACGCGCATTCGAAGCATAGGCGGCTTGGTCCATCTCCGGAGCCAGCACCGCGTGCGCCGCATCCCAATCACCTGCACGCACAAAGGCCTCGGCTCGTTCAAGCGAGCGCTGAGCGGCTGCCGTCCAGGTACTCAGCACGATGAGCACGGCCGTTAATGCAAAAGTGAATCGGGGGAATGATGGCGTGTGCATGGTTCTCATTTTACGGCCCAAGTCATGATTTTATTTCCAATCAACACCCCCTTTTTCGCGGCATCGGCCGCATTGATCTCGTACCGAATGCGGTTGCCAATGGACACAAAATTGATGAGCGCTCCCTGCTCCAAGCCATCTGAAGAATCGGAGACCAACACTGTAGGGGTGTCCGCCAAGGCGAGCGCCAAGCGATTGAGTTCGGCGCCTCCAACATCGCAGTAAACAAGGTGTTGAAATCCTTCTGAGGGCAAATCCTCGGTGCGGCTGTACCCGTGAATGGTCAGGGGCTGGGCCCCAATGAGCTTCATGGCGTATTTGTCGACCAACTCCGCGTACAACCGCTCGTTTCCGACAACGGTCAAATGGAACTCGCCTTCTTTGACCGATACGGGCCATTCATTGGACGCCGCAAAATGGAACAAGAAGTTCGCCTTGGTTACGGCACGCGTGTCCGTTTCGTCCAACCCGTTGCTCGTCCCCTGGCCCATTGCCATGCCACCCACCGCCCATGCCGCAGCGGCAAAGGCGCAGCGGAGAACGGTTGTGCGCAACGAGGAAACGGGGATGAAACGAGTCCGGGTCAAAATGAGGCGTTTTCCAGGTTAAGCTTCGTCCAAGGTGTTGATGTCCCGGTCGAAGAGGTACAGGGCTCCCTTATCGCCACCGGCCAGGGCCAGCTTGTCGAGCAGTTTTCGAGCGAGGCCTTCTTCTTCAATTTGCTCCGCAACGTACCACTGCATGAAGTTGTGCGTGGTGTAGTCCTTCAAACTCAAGCACGTATCCACGACGTCGTTGATGCTGGCCGTTACGCGGGTTTCGTGTTCCAGGATCAATTCAAAAATCTGCCCCAGGCCGGTGAACGTGGTCTGCGTGACACTCAGGGCCGGAACCAATGCGGTCCCGCCCCGCTCATTCACGAAGCGCATCAGTTTCAGCATGTGCTGCCGCTCCTCCTCAGCGTGGGTGTACAGAAAGGCCGCGGTTCCGTCAAAACCATTCGTCTCAGCCCAAACAGCCATTGCCAAATACGCATGACTGCTCTGGCCTTCTAACGTAATCTGGGCATTCAGTGCCTGTTCAATTTTTTCGTGCAACATGGCTGGTGTTTTCTCGAAGGTAAGCAACCCCGAAGTGGAAATGAAGCAATTTTATTTTGTTCGCAATGGCCCTAAAATCCAGCGCCACCACCAGCCTTCATCCTCGCGCGCCGTGCGCACCAAAAGCGCATTCAATTGACGGGCCCGGTGTGCAATGGCCGCCAGGCGTTCATGAAAATCCTCCCTGCCCTGTGCTGTAAGCTCGGATTTCATCTGCGCATTCCACGCATCCAACTCGGCCACCGGCACGAGTTCTTGTTGCCGCCGCTTGTCAACGACAGCCATCAGCATGGCGAACGCATCATCTTCAGCCGAGTAGAGCACTTGCCTTGCCCCGAGGGGCTTGAATGCATGCGCCAATTTCCAGTCCACCAGCGATTGAAGGGCATTGTGGGCGCCGCCGCGGCTCAACTCGAGGGCACTCATCACCTCATCCGTGGACACCGGCTGCTGCTGGGCCATGAGCCAACCGTGCACTGCCAAGGTCGTTTTGGGCACTCCCCAATGCGCTCCTGCAGCTACCCAACGCTTCGAAAACTCACGCTCCCATTGGGATTTTGTGTTTTCTGTTGGATTTTTTTGACAAACTTTCAATTTTCTGTGAAAGTAGGGAATCTTTTGGGATGAACCTCATCGGGAACCGTCTCACGGTCTCCGAGCAGTGCCTCGACGGTCCAACGAGCGACGGTGGGTCCAATGGTCACACCCCGGGTGCCCCACCCCACACACACGTGGTAATACGGATGGGACTTGGATACCACGCCGAGGATGGGCCGGCGATCAAAGCACGTCGGCCGAAGCCCCGCTCGGTGTTCCAGGCATTCCATGTCCTGTGCCGTGGTTCGGGCATTCGCAGCTCCTTGCATCAGCGCGGCGGGGGATTCATCCATGCAAACGGGCTCGTGAATGTCCCAACGGTAGGTCGAGCCCACGCGGTACGTGCCGTCTCCCAGGGGCAACGCCCAGGTAACGTTGTTGACAATCCGATCGCCCCAGGGGCCTGAAGGCCTGACGCGCAGCACCTCGCCGTGGTTTCTTCTCAATTCCAATCCGAAGGCCGCCAGATCTTCCACGGCACCCGTCCCGCGGCAATCCACAACGGCGTCGAACCCCACCGGGCAACCGTCCGCCATTTTCCAGGTTCGCCGCTCCCAACGGTCCATTCCTTGCCATTTCGCCCGGCTCGCTTCCGTCAAGGCCACAACGTTGACCCAACCCGCATCCGGCACCAGCCCCGCGCCATGTGGCGCCTTGATGCTTTCGTGTAAATCCCCCGCTTTGAGCACTTCAATGAATGGAGAAACACCATGCCCGCCGGCGGCGCGTTCCGTCCAACGCTCGGCGTACTCTTCATTGGGGAAAATCCGGACAATGGGAACGTCGCGCCAGAGCGTGGCGTCGACCTGCGACCCAATCAATTGATACCGGGCACGCGCCTCATCCTGCTGCTCCCGGGCGTTCCATTGGGGCAAAATGCGTTTGAACGAAACGGGATTTGACATCCCCGCAGCCACATCCGATGCCGCTGGGCTGCCGTCGCTCCACACAGCAAAAGAACAGCCGCGCAGGTGCAATTCCCATGCGATAAGGCAGCCGGCGAGTCCGTCGCCGACAATCAACACGTGTGGAGATTCTGAGCTCATCAGCTCGCCTCGAGCACCCCGAGTTCGTCGCCGACTTTGCGGAAGGCTTCGATGGCCCGATCCAATTGCTCACGGGTGTGGGCTGCGGACAGCTGCACCCGAATGCGCGCTTCGCCTTTCGGGACCACAGGGTAGAAGAACCCGATGACGTAGATGCCTTCTTCGAGCAACCGGTTGGCCATGACTTGCGACAGCTTGGCGTCCCCGAGCATCACCGGCACAATGGCCGACTCGCCGTCTTTGATGGGCAGCCCGACACGGCGCATGCCCGCTTTGAAATAAGCCGTATTCTCTTCCAGTCGGTCGCGGAGTTCGGTGGACTCACTCAGCATGTTGAACACCTCCAACGACGCACCGACAATGCTCGGAGCCAAGCTGTTCGAGAACAAGTACGGTCGCGACCGCTGGCGCAGCATTTCGATGATTTCTTTTCGCCCCGTCGTGAACCCGCCCATGGCACCGCCCACGGCCTTGCCGAGGGTGCCGGTAATGATGTCGACTCGGCCCAACGCATTGCGCAATTCAATGCTGCCGCGGCCTGTTTTGCCAATGAATCCCGTCGCATGGCATTCATCGACCATCACGAGCGCGTCGTACTGTTCCGCTAGGTCGCAGATTTTGTCAATTTGCGCTACGTACCCGTCCATCGAGAACACCCCGTCGGTCACGATGACCTTGAACCGGTGATTGGCCGCTTGGGCCTTTTGCAGTTGCGCTTCCAAATCCGCCATGTCGTCATTGGCGTACCGGTAGCGCGCCGCTTTGCACAAGCGCACCCCATCGATGATGCTGGCGTGGTTCAACGCATCGGAAATGATGGCATCGTCCGGGCCGAGCAACGGCTCGAATACCCCGCCGTTCGCATCGAATGCTGCGGCATACAAAATGGTGTCTTCGGTGTGATGAAACGCTGCAATCTTGGCTTCGAGTTCCTTGTGAATGTCCTGGGTGCCGCAAATGAACCGCACACTTGACATGCCAAAACCGTGGGTGTCAATGGCGCGTTTGGCTGCTTCGCACACCCGAGGATCACTGCTCAATCCCAGGTAATTGTTTGCACAAAAATTCAGGACCTTGGATCCGTCGGTCAGTGTGATTTCGACATCTTGAGCGCCCGCGATGATCCGTTCAGACTTGAACAGACCGGCGGCGGTGATTTGCTCGAGTTCGGACTCGAGGTGGGATTGTATGGAACCGTACATGCCTCAAAATTAGGTCAAAACCCGCGCGTCCAATGCACCGATTTGGCCGACGCAACGCCCAAGATGACGGACTCGTTCTCGGCCAGATGACCAACCGGGGCGCCGTGTACGACCGGCGTGTCGGCGGGGACGTGTTCCGCCAGCATCTGCCGCACATCTTGGCCAAATGGATTGTCAACCGCTTGTCCGTCGGCGATGGTGTTGTCATGCAGTTCGGTAAATCCCCCAACAACCACGCCCCGGACACGGTCAAAGACTCCCGCCAGCCGGAAAGCCAGCAACATCCGGTCCACGTGGTAGAGGTACTCATCCAAATCCTCTAGCAGCAACCACGCGCCCTCAATCGGCGGAAAGTACGGCGTGCCCAGTAGGCTGTACAACACCGATAAGTTGCCGCCAACGATGGCGGCGTGGTCCGCTTCAGGCCCTGCCTCCCTCTGCTCCAACGCCCGCCACATGCCTTGCTGGGTGGGCGCCGAAGCCTGGCCGTAGGTGCTCGCGACTGGAGCATGCAGCGATGCAATGCCCTGGACCTGTGCCCACCCATGCAACGCCGTTATGTCGCTAAACCCCACCAACCACGTGGGGTCGGCCGCAAAGGCGTCGGCATCCAACAGCGGCAACAGTCGGCCACAGCCATAGCCTCCACGCATCGCCCAGATAGCGCGCACCTGCTCATCGGCAAAGCCCGCATTGAGGAAGTTGGAACGGTGCGCATCCGACCCACCGAATTGTCCCGATCGTTCGAGCAGCCCATCGTAGACAATGGGCGTGTAGCCTGCAGAGCGGACATGGGCTTCCGCTGCAGCCACTTGCTCGGCGGTCACAAACCGCGCGGGAGCGGCGAGGAGAACACCGTCGCCCGGCTGCAGCGCCTTGGGGATTTGGCAAGGGAATGGCATGATTCCACGCAAGATGGGAAGGGATGCGGAAAATGCCCGAAATTCGCACCACTTTAGCGCGCACCATGGCATCTACACCCTCATACCGGTACCCCAAACGTTTGATGATGACGTCGGCCTTGCCGTATGCCAATGGCCAGATTCACATCGGCCACGTCGCCGGCGCCTACCTGCCGGGTGACATCCGTGCGCGCTTTGAGCGCATGGCCGGTTCGGACGTGGTGTGGGTGTGCGGCAGCGATGAACACGGTGCGGCCATCACGTTGCGGGCGAAGAAAGACGGGGTCACCCCCCGGGAAATCGTCGACCGGTACCACGAAGAAATGCAGCAGGCGTTCGAAGGATTGGACATGTCGTTCGATCACTATTCCCGAACGTCCAGTGAGCGGCACCACGGGGTCGCCCAAGATTTTTTCCTGACGCTGCTCGAAAAGGTCAGCTTCGAAGTCAAGACGGAAGCCCAGTTCTACGACCCCGAGGCGGACCAGTTCCTCGCGGACCGGTACATCACCGGCACCTGCCCAAAATGCGGCGCAGATGGCGCGTACGGCGACCAATGCGAGAAATGCGGCAGCGCCCTGTCCCCCACCGACCTCATTAACCCCACCTCTACCTTGAGCGGCGCCACGCCTGTACTCAAGGACACGACCTTGTGGTACCTGCCCATGGGACGTCACGAAGGGTGGCTCAAGGATTACATCGAAAACGGCACGTTCGAAGGCCAACAACACCACGACGCGTCGACTTGGAAAGCACACGTGAGCGGACAATGCCGCAGCTGGATCGACAGCGGCCTACAGAGCCGGGCCATGACCCGCGACCTGGACTGGGGCGTGCCTGTCCCGGTCGAAGGCGCAGATGGAAAGGTCCTGTATGTCTGGCTCGACGCTCCCATTGGGTACATCACCTCGACCATGGAATGGGCCGAAAAAACCGGCGCTCAGTGGGAGGATTGGTGGAAATCCGATGAAGCGGAATTG
>DJYV01000116.1 GCA_002448555.1 Flavobacteriales bacterium UBA6969 | reverse complement strand
CGACTTCGCCGCCTTGAGCGACGACTGCGGAGCGACGGGCATGGCGACCGTGACCTTCACTGCGTCGGACGACTGCGGCAACAGCAGCAGCACGACCGCTACGTTCAGCGTGGAAGACACCACGGCACCGGCATTCACGCAGGTACCAGGTGATCAGACCAGCGAGTGTGATGAAATGGCGTACACGGCGTTGGCTGACGACGTCTGCAGCGCAGCGAACATCGCTGAAACCCGCGAAGTAATCAGCGAGGACGATTGCGGCAACTACGAGCACCTTGTGACCCTCACGGCCACGGACGCTTGTGGCAACAGCACGTCGCACAGCTTCACCATCGTCGTCAGCGACACCACCGCACCGGTCATCGATGATTCGGAAGGTGTTGAAGACGGTGGCATCGTTGCCGTCTGCGCCGAAGACATATGGGGTACGGTGAGCGTTCCAGACGCATTGACCCTCGCGGTTTCTGATAACTGCAATGACAACGTGGAGGTGACCGTGACGGAGACGTACACGGGTGACTACGCACCGACAGAAGATGTAGCAGCGTTCTGCTTGCCGAGCAACCCGGCTTCAACTGAAGACGGATTGACGTGCGATAACTTCACTTCGCACGCGGCGCGTTTGTTCAATTTCCCAGGTGATGAGTTCTACACGTTGACAGGTGGACTGATGTCCAACTACGTTGATGGCACGGCACACATTACCATGGACGTGGTTTCCATGGACAATCCAAATGCGGGATGGACCTTCGAAATCGATTTGAACGAAGGCTTGAACTGGCAGGACTGGATTGACCAGCCGGGCCCACAGAGCTACAAGTCAGACTGCGGTTTGGGCGATTACACTGAATGGATGTACTACATCCTGCAGGGCACCAGCACCGCGACAGGATGGGGCGAATACGAAGGGTCTGAATTGGCCTTGTCGCACCAGCCGTCGAACGGATTCTTCGGATTCCAGGTCGGTGAGGGTGCGAACAACAAAAACGCCAACCACGGTTACAGCGGCTGGTTCTACTACATCGGTACCTTCGAAGGTGCGGATGTGATGGGAACCGGCGACGTCTTTGCGGACATCGACTGCAGCCTGCCATGGGGCATCGAGCGCGAGTACACGGTAACCGATTGCAGTGGCAACACGACGTCGTTCGCCTACACGGTTGATGTCAACGGCCTCACATGCGAGCCGATTGAGCCGACACTCGATGGCAACAATGACAACGATGACAATTGGTCTGACGATCCGATTGGAGACGATGGAATTGGTGTTGACGACGGTTCAAATGAGAAGCCAAGCATCAAGGTCCTCGGTTTGACGCCGAACCCAGCGAGCGACATTGCTTTGCTGACCTTCATGACGGAGTCGGATGCACAAGTGGGTGTCCACCTGTACAGTGCCAGCGGAATGCTTGTTGCAACCCTCTGGGAAGGTCAGGTATTCGCTGACGTTCCAATGAACATTGAAGTGCCCGCCAACATGCTGGAGACAGGATTGTACCAAATCCAAATCCTCTCAGCAAGCGGAACGGTGACGACCAAGCTCTTGGTCAATAACTGATTCCTTGCCAGACTCTGGGCACTGCGATCCACAACGGAAAGGCCCCTCCAGCAATGGAGGGGCTTTTTTCATTTGTTGGACCAAATGCACGGGTGTGGGTGCCGGAAATCCATTTGGGCTTCGGAACTTTGAGCAAACTTTCACCCATGGTCAAACAACGCACCCCCCGAGACACGTACGCTTCCAGCACGCGCATCGTCATGCCCAACGATACCAACACGCTGGGTAACCTGATGGGAGGCAACCTCTTGAATTGGATGGACATTACGGCCGCCATCAGCGCCCACCGCTGCAGCCGTTGTATCTGTGTCACGGCCGCGGTGAACAACGTCTCCTTCAAGAAGCCCATCAAGTTGGGCGACATCGTGACCATTCACGCGGAGGTTACCCGCACGTTCAACAGTTCCATGGAGGTATTCATGCGGGTGCACGTGGAGGACCACCTCAGCGGCGAGCAGCAGCTGTGCAACGAAGCGATGTACACGTTTGTCGCGGTGGACCAATTGGGTGCACCCATCGCGGTGCCGGACGTGCTCCCCGAATCGGAGGAGGAGCGTGAGCGGTTTGACGGTGCGTTGCGCCGGCGCCAACTTCGGTTAGTTTTGGCGGGCAAAATGCAGCCCTCCGAGGCCACTGAGCTCAAGGCGTTATTTGACTGATCCTTCGGAATACGCTTGTTCCGTAGCGGCCATGCAGCCATTGGCATGGCGGCAGCGGTTTCCGAGTTTGGAGCAAGGACGGCTGCCGAGCTGCGCGTTTGGGACGATGATTGCAGACCCTTGAGCGGGGTTCCATGGTGCCATCCCGAGGCTCGGGCGTGTGCAGCCCCAAAACGAGGTGACGGGCGTTCCCACGGCAGCAGCGAGGTGCATCATGCCCGTGTCGCCGGCGTACACGTGCTCTGCACTGCGCAGGACGGCGGCGGATTCTGCCAATGTGGTTTCACCTACCATTGTGATGACTTTCGAATCGTCCAAGACCTTGACCCTTTCGACATCGCCTGATCCCCCAATCAGCACCACAGGCAATTCGGACCGATCGACGATGGTTTGCATCAATGAAGGCGTGAGCAGTTTGCCCGAATGGGTGGCGCCGATGGCCAGAACGGCGTAAGTCGCCGGTAACTCCGCCGGTGCGCTTGCCTGCTCAAATAGGTCTGGCCATCGCTCAGGAACGACAGCGCCAAAGGCCCCCGCGAAAGCCTCTACGTACCGTTCCACAATGGAGGTGACCGGCGTGCGACGCCAGCCGCGTACAAGCAGCCATTTTGCCCAATTCTGTTTGTCCACGGTAAAAGAAATCAAGCCGAGAGTACGCTTGATTGAGCGCGACCGCACGTTGTTGTGCAGGTCGACGAGGTAATCGAAGTTCAAGCCCTTCAGCGCTTCTTGCACTTCCGCCGTCGATTCTTCGATGGTGTGTACGTGGTCGACGAGGCCACCGAAGCCTTCCACCACAGGCGACATGTTGGCCTTGGTCAAAAAGTGGATTTCGCACGGACCGTGGATGGCCTGCCGCAAACTCGCTACTGCAGGTGCAGTGAGCAAGATGTCCCCGATGGAGGAAAAGCGAATGACGAGTATGCGTGTGGCGCGCGTGGTCATATTGCAAAGCTACCGATACACAATGAAGATTTAACACAGCGAATGGGATGCCTTTCTAATTTCGCGCCATGACCATGATTTGGATTCCACTTTTTGCCTTCTTTGCCACTACACCGGCTGAAGAAAACCCCATGACCTTGAAAATGACCTTACACGAAATGAGCCTCAAGGCACAGGCGTTGCCCGAAGAACTGAGCCCCGAACGGCTGGAAGAGTTGGATGCGATAGCAACTTGGGTGGCGGAGCAGCCGCGTGAAACCCCGACGGAATTGACGTTCATCTGCACGCACAACAGCCGCCGGAGCCACATGGGCCAAATCTGGGCGCAAGCCGCTGCATGGCATTTTGGTCTCAATGACGTGCGCACGTATAGCGGCGGGACGGAGGCTACGGCCTTCAATCCACGCGCGGTCAGAGCCCTTCGGGAACTCGGGGTGGCCATCGACGTCAGCAAGGAGACCGACAACCCGGTGTATACTGTTCAGCTGCAGTCCGATCGGCCGTCATTTGAGGCCTTCAGCAAAACCTACGGTGACGCGGCCAACCCATCGGAGGGATACGCTGCGGTGATGGTTTGCAGTTCTGCTGATCAGGGATGCCCAATTGTGTACGGGTCAGCCGCGCGGTTTGCGATTCCCTACATCGATCCCAAGGTGAGCGACGGCACGGATGCCGAGGCGGCTACGTACCGGGCACGCGCCATGCAGGTCGGTGCCGAGGCCTTCTACGTCATGGCCCGCGCCGCGGAATTGCGGGCACAGTAGGGCAGTGGCGAACTTGCTGTACGTACTTTTGTTGCAACCACAGAAGCCGCACGCATGGAAAGCCTGACCTGGACCCCAGTCAAAGAATACGAGGAAATCACCTTCGCGGTGTGCAATGGCGTCGCGCGCATTGCCTTCAACCGGCCGGAGGTGCGCAATGCCTTCACCCCGAAGACCGTGGACGAGCTCTGGGAAGCCCTCATCCTGTGCCATGAAAGCCAAGAAATCGGCGCCGTTATCATCACGGGCGAAGGCCCGTCGGCCAAGGACGGTGGCTGGGCGTTTTGCAGCGGCGGCGACCAAAACGTACGGTCCACAACCGGCTACAAAGGCGAGAACGGCATCAACCGATTCAACATCCTCGACGTGCAGCGCCAGATTCGCTTCATGAACAAAGTGGTAATAGCGGCGGTCAACGGTTGGGCTGTTGGCGGCGGTCACAGCCTGCACGTGGTGTGCGACTTGACCTTGGCGAGTAAGGAACACGCCCGCTTCAAGCAAACCGACGCGGATGTGGCGAGTTTTGACGGGGGATTTGGATCGGCCTATCTCGCTCGCCAGGTGGGCCAAAAGCGCGCCCGCGAGATCTTCTTCTTGGGCGCGGAGTACTCTGCACAGGAAGCCTATGAAATGGGGATGGTCAACCGCGTGGTTCCACACGACCGGTTAGAACGCGTGGCCTACGATTGGGCCCGCGAAATCATGTCCAAAAGTCCCACTGCCATCAAGATGCTCAAGTTTGGTTTCAACCTCATTGACGACGGGTTGGTGGGCCAGCAGGTGTACGCGGGTGAAGCGACGCGACTGGCGTACGGAACGGACGAGGCGAAGGAAGGGCGCGACGCCTTCTTGGAGAAGCGTCCTCGGGACTTTTCGAAGTTCCCGAAGTTTCCGTGATTTTGCTTTTCAGTATGAAACCAAAAAACCGGTGCTGTTGCACCGGCTTTTCAGTCGTTCGCGGAGAGACAGGGATTCGAACCC
>DJYV01000055.1 GCA_002448555.1 Flavobacteriales bacterium UBA6969 | reverse complement strand
TCCAACGGCGATCGGCTGTCAAGCCAATCCATACGAGCTTGGAGAGCCGCAGTATCTAACGCCGGGGTTTCGCCTTCTTCAAAATTGTGGATGTTAAGGAGGCTGGTGTCGGAAGAAAAACACCAATTCTCATCCAAATAACCAAGCCACGCCAATTCCGCCGAAGACAGCTCGGTAGGCAATGACTTATCGGCATGAAGTGCAGCGGTGTCGGATGCGAGCGTGTCTGAAATGGCAACTTGTTCAGCCGTCGGAGCTTGCCCCCAACCCATGACCGGAGCCAAGCTGAATGCACATGCACAGAGGTGCGCCGTCATTCGCCCCATTAGCCTTCGGAACCGTCTTGTTCCTTCTCGTCGTTGTTGGTCGCGTCTTTGAATTCCTTCACACCCCGCCCTAGTCCCTTCATCAACTCAGGAATTTTCTTTCCGCCAAACAACAAGAGCACCACAAGGGCGATGAGCAGAATAGAACCGGGATTCATTGCATTGAACATGGCCAAAAATTTTTCCGAAGGTCTGAAGAAATTACCAATCCCGCACGCTGCGGGGTACGGGGTTACGAACAGGCCAAAGCGCAATTATCAATCAGGCGAACCCCGCCCACTTGCGCTGCGACAATGGCAAACGCATCGGGGCCGACAGGCCCATCGCGCAACGGCTCAAACGACAAACCATTCACCACATCGATGTACTCCAGCTCCACCCCTTCCATCTCAGCCGCTTCCGACTCGATTGCCCGAAGCGCGGTTTGAATGTCGCTCGGCTTACAAGCCTGATTATTGATGCGGTTCAGCCAGCCGTGAAGGGCGAGGGCTGTCTGTCGAAATTCTCCAACCAGTCGAACATTTCGACTGCTCATGGCCAGGCCGTCGGGTTCGCGAATCAGTGGGCACCCTGCGATTTCGAGGCCAATGAACTCGTCTTCAGCCAGCTTCCGAATCACCGCAAGCTGCTGCAGGTCTTTTTCCCCAAAGAAAGCCGCATCTGCCTCCACCGCTGAAAACAGTTTGCGCACCACAGCGACCACACCATCAAAATGCCCTTTGCGTTTCTGTCCTTCGTACGACGAAGTCAACGGCCCGTAATCCACTGGGGCAACTGCGAGATCGCCCCCATACAGCTCATCCACATGGGGTGCAAAAACCACCGTAGCGCCCGCTTCCTGCGCAACTTCCAGGTCCTTATCCATCATCAGGGGGTAGGTCTCAAAGTCTTTTCGGTTGTTGAATTGGGTCGGGTTCACGAAAATGCTCACCACGACTTCCTCACAGGCCTGTGCTGCCCGTTCAATGAGCGAGGCGTGCCCCGGATGCAGCGCGCCCATAGTCGGCACAAAACCCACCCGTTTGCCCTTCGCTTTTGATGCGTGGACAATGCTTTTTAGCTCATCGATTGTTGTGCTCGTGTTCATCGCCTGAACCCCTTGTTTTGCCCGGTTTTACTTGGATTTCGACCGAAAATTACGTACATTTGCCGTTAGTTCGAACCAAATAAACCACTGGCCGTCATGGAGAAAGCAAGAATCCTCTACATATCCCAACACATTGTACCATTCTTGCCCGCGACCCCGATGAGCTCTGTGAGCCGAAATCTCCCGCAGGCGGTGCATGAGAAGGGACGAGAGATTCGAGTTTTCACTCCTCGTTTTGGTAAAATTAACGAGCGCCGTCACCAACTCCACGAGGTGATTCGTCTTTCCGGCATGAACCTCTTGGTCGACGATACAGATCATCCGCTCGTCATCAAGGTCGCTTCCATTCCAACAGCACGCATGCAGGTCTACTTCATCGATAACGACGAGTATTTCAAGCGCAAGGCGGTGTTGCACGACGAGAACGACAACTTATTTGAAGACAACGACGAACGCACCATTTTCTTCGCACGAGGCGTCCTTGAGACCGTGAAGAAGTTGGGCTGGGCGCCGGATATTATCCACTGCAACGGGTGGATGACTGCTGCTGTTCCGGTTTACCTGAAGCAGCTCTTCGCGAGCGATCCATACTTCGCAGACAGCAAGCTCATCACGAGCATCTACGACGAAGGATTCGAAGGTGCTTTAAACAGCCGCATGGCGGAGAAAATGCAACAAGACGGCATCACTGCGGATTCCATCGCTTGCATTGAAACGCCCACATTTGATGCGTTGAACGCCCTTTCAATTCAACACTCGGATGGACTGATTATTGGTTCGGAAGACCTCGCTCCCGAAACTGTCCAAGCCATTGAAAATGCAGGTGTTCCCGTCCTCGGATACCAAGGTGAGGAAGGCTACGTCACCGACATCAACAATTTTTACGATACCATTTTGGAGGGAAAGGCTGAGGCTGTCTCGTAATTGTTGAACTTCGCGGCATGATAAAGATCACCGCAAGTCAGTACGGGGCAGTCGTGGCGAGTATCTTAGGGTTCGCCGTCCTGACCGGTTGCAAAAAACCAACCACCGAAATCGGGCTGGAGTTCGCTCAAGAAGATTTGCTTAGCTTACACCAAACCGATACCCTTGCGTTGAGCTTTGAAACAGTTCGAGAAGACAGTCTGGAAACAAGCCACCTCAGCACTGCCGTTTTGGGAAACATGAAGCATCCGTTTTTCGGGATGCACCAAGGGTCATTTGCCGCACAGCTCCGGCTGAGCGCCCCAGATATTGATTTTGGCCCCAATCCGGTAGTCGACAGCATTTACCTGTCTTTGCACTACAGCGGCGACCGGTACGGACAACTCAGTCCCCAAAACATCCAAGTCAAAGCGCTGGTGGACACCATTTCTTTGGGTTCAGACTACTATTCCAACGCATCCTTTGCGACTACGGAGGTCGACCTCACCGACCCCGCCTTTCAGCCAGTGACGCTGAATCCGGGGGAAGTCTTGTACATCAATGGCGATACCGTGGCCCCGGAGGTTCGGGTCTACCTCGACAATGCATTTGGGCAATCCTTGCTTGACGCTGATTCCTCGGTATACGATTCCAACCAAGATTGGCGGGAATATTTCCCCGGCTTGCTCGTTGCCCCAGACCCCAATGGACCCGGTCAAGGTGCGGTGGGCATCGATGTCACGACAGGCTTGAGCCGCATGCGGATGCACTACCACAGCGACACGGACAGCGCCGCCACGTACGATTTCATCATCAACGCACTCAGCCCACGCACCAACTTCTTCGAGCACCAATGGTACCCGCCTTTCCAAGCATTGGATGAATCCTACATCACTGCGTTGGACGGCTCCTTGCTATCCGGTGTCTTCTCCGGCGCCGGGCTCAAAACCCGCATTCAATTCCCCGAGCTCGCCGCTTGGGAG
Source organism: Flavobacteriales bacterium UBA6969 (assembly GCA_002448555.1). Lineage (GTDB taxonomy): Bacteria > Bacteroidota > Bacteroidia > Flavobacteriales_D > Sanyastnellaceae > UA16. Next base: position 9,425 of record DJYV01000055.1, on the reverse strand, counting down.
GCTGAACGCGACGACGACCGAGCGGTGCACAAGGCCGAATTGTGGTTGCCTGTGGACCCGCAATACAACGACGCGCGCTACCCGATCCCGTCCGATTTGTTCATCCTTTCGGAAAATGAAGCTGGAGAGGCTGTGCCGACGCCAGACCAAACATCCATCGGGCTCGCCATCAACGGAAACTACGACGCCGCAGAAAACGCCTACCGATTCAACATTTCGCAGACCTTTCAGCAGATGCTAAACGGCACATACGAATCCGATAAGCTCTACGTTGTGTCTTCACGGGCAGGCATCTCCCTACAGGGCGTCGTGCTCAACGGACCTGAGGTCGAGCCGCTCGAAGGCGACACCACTGGCTGGAAGCCCAATGCCCGCCTCGTGGTGACATGGAGTGAGTAAGTCTTGTTATTAAATTCGTTTTGCGATGTGCGGTATAGTTGGATACATAGGAGATAAAGACTGTTTTCCCATTCTCATCAAGGGCCTGCAGCGACTCGAATACCGCGGATACGACAGCGCTGGTGTTGCTGTTTTTGATGGCACGGATGCCATTCAAGTAAAAAAGAAAAAAGGAAAGGTCGAACATCTCTTGTCCTTCGTTGGCGACGAAGTTCCAGCCGGCTCTATGGGCATCGGTCACACCCGATGGGCCACGCACGGGCCGCCCAACGACGTCAACGCCCACCCGCATACCGCAAGATTTGACCGCCTCGCCATTATTCACAATGGCATCATTGAGAATTACGAGTCCCTCCGCACCAGCCTCGAAGCCAACGGCCACGCCTTTGTCAGCGATACGGATACCGAGGTGCTCATCCATCTCATCGACGAAGTCCAAAACCGATCGAACGCCCCTATCGCCGACGCCGTACAAATGGCCCTGAAAGAGGTGGAAGGCGCCTATGCTATCGCCATCATTGACGCGAATGAGCCCGATTTGCTCATCGCTGCCCGCAAATCCAGTCCCCTCGTCATCGGGGTTGGCGAGGAGAATGAGTTTTACATCGCTTCTGACGCGACGCCCATCATTGAGCACACGCAGAACGTGATCTACTTGGACGACGAAGAGGTCGCGGTCATGCACCGGAAAGACGGCCTGACGATTCGGAACCTTCAAAACACAGTCATCACGCCGGAGGTTCACGAACTCGAAATGCAGATTGAAGCCATCGAAAAGGGCGGCTTCGATCACTTCATGCTCAAGGAAATCTTCGAGCAGCCCAACTCCATCTTGGACTCCATCCGCGGTCGCATGAGCGTGTCGCGTTCGGAAATCAAGATGTCCGGCATCGACGAACACTGGGAAAAATGGGACGCTGCACAGCGCATACTGATCATCGCGTGCGGGACTAGCTGGCACGCGGGATTGGTAGCTGAGTACTTGTTCGAGGATTTTGCCCGCATCCCGGTTGAAGTGGAGTATGCTTCGGAATTCCGCTACCGCAACCCCATCATTCGTCCTGATGACGTTGTCATTGCCATTTCGCAGTCGGGTGAAACGGCCGATACCCTCGCTGCCATTCAATTGGCAAAGCAACAGGGCGCCCACGTTTTCGGTGTGTGCAACGTTGTCGGGTCAAGTATCGCCCGCGAAACGGACAGCGGCGCGTACACCCATGCCGGCCCTGAGATTGGCGTTGCTTCGACGAAAGCGTTCACGGCGCAACTCACAGTTCTCACGCTGATTGCTATGCTGGTCGGAAAGAAGAAGGGCCAGCTCTCTTCTAGGCGGTTCAACCGCCTCTTGGTCGAACTCAACACCATCCCGGAGAAAGTCCAAAAGCTGCTGGAGCAAGACACCAGGATCAAGGAAATCGCCAGCCACTTCGTCAACAGTGAAAACGCCCTGTACCTCGGCCGTGGTGTCAACTTCCCCGTGGCATTGGAAGGCGCGCTGAAGCTCAAAGAAATCAGCTACATCCACGCGGAAGGCTACCCCTCAGCGGAAATGAAGCACGGGCCGATCGCCCTCATTGACGAGGAAATGCCGGTTTTTTTCATCGCGACCGCCGACGACGTCTACGAGAAAATCGTTTCGAACATCCAAGAGGTCAAAGCACGTGGTGGACGCCTCGTCGCCTTGGTATCCGCTGGCAACAAGGACCTAAAGCAATTAGCTGAATTCGTCATTGAGGTGCCCAAAACAGACCAAGCGCTGGCGCCCCTTCTGACTGCAGTGCCGCTGCAGCTGCTGAGCTACCACATCGCCGTTATGCGCGACTGCAACGTGGACCAACCGCGGAACCTCGCCAAGAGCGTTACGGTTGAATAAGCGCCGATTCTGCAAGCTCCTCCAAACGAGCGAGCATCCCTTCGATATCACCATCCTCTGTTAGCGGGTTTTGGAAGGTGCACCGAAGCCACGTTTCATCGTTTAACACGGTCTTGACGATGTAATGCGGACCGTGTTCCAACATGGCGTGCCGGAGGGCCGCGTTGTCCGCTCCCTTCAATCGAAAGCACACAATGTTGGACTGAGGCTGTGCGAACAGCTCCCACTGCGGCCGCTGCGCAATCGCACGAGCCGCTGTTTGTGCCCGGTCCACCAGTCGGTCCACCAAGCTCTCCCATAATTTATTGCCGTGGGCCTCCCAAATACCAAACACGGCCACGCTCAGCATGCGTTTGGTGCACTCAAAGGTTCGTTTGCTCAGGTTCCACCACTCCTCCTGCTCATTTTCGTACAAGTACGCCGCCTCCTGACTAAACGCCGCGTAGGCGTCCGAGCTGTTCCGATAGAACAGGCCGGTGCACAAGGCTGGGACACCAAGCATCTTGTGAAAATCCATCGCCACCGAGTCCGCCTTTTCGATGCCCTTCAGTGGGGCCTTGTTGCGTTCCGAAAAGATTTGCGCCACTCCGTGAGCACCGTCTACGTGGAACCAGAGGTCGTTTTGCTGCGCAAACGAAGCGAGCATCTCCAAATCGTCAAACGTTCCCGTTGAGGTGGTGCAGGCGTTGCCGATCACAGCAATAATTTCAAGTCCTTGGGCCGTGGCCTCTGCGAGCGATTCCCGCAGCGCCTCTGGGTCGATTTGATGGTTGCTCAGCGTGCGAACCTTCACGGTGCCCGCCGCGCCCCAACCCATGACGCGGACCGCCCGATCCACGCAGTAGTGCGCTTGCTCGCTGACTAGGACCGCGCACGGTCGCGCGGATCCATCCTTCCACGCATTGCCGATAGCTTTGCGTTGGCGAGCGGCGAGCAAGGCGGTCAGGTTGGCCAGCGTACCCCCGTGGCACAAAATACCGCTCGCCCCACTCCCCAAACCCATGAATTGAGCAAGCTCTTGCGTCACCGCCTCTTCCATAGGGCTGCTTGCCGGTCCCATTTCATCAATGGCCATACCGTTATTGAGCAATGCCGTTGCAGCCTGTAACCACGACAATTGCGGAAGCGGAACCGCTACCTGATGACCTGCATAGCGTGGATCATGCAGCCGATTGGATTGAGCCAAAACCTCCTCGAGCAAATTCTCCTTCCAAAGCCGACCCGGTTCTGCATCAGATTCATTTTCAAGCCTTGATTTCCAATACGTTAAGCGCTCTTCTGGTGGAGAGAAAGGCAACACTTGATCATGGTGTTTGTCCTGCGATTCGGCCAAGTAATTCGCCAGCTGCTCGACCATTTCACCACCACTTCTGCGGAAGGCATCAACGGTGTAAAAGTTCGACCAATGGTGCGGAATGTTCGGTTTTGAACAGGCTTTCATGTGCGAAAGTTCGGGCGATTGGTGCGTACTTGAACGTTTTTTGCTTTTCTTGCGTTCGGAAATTTCCTGAAACACAACACAACACCATGAAGAAACTCATGTTTACCCTAGCGCTCTCAGCGCTAGTCACGATGGGCGTTCAGGCCCAAAAGCAAATGGGTGATGAGCACAATATCGAGGTGGCATTCACTCCATTTGGAGGTAGCCCCATCGACGGTTCAACGCTCAAGTACCGTAACTTTTTGGAAGACAACCGTGCCTTCCGCTTGTCCCTCACCGTATCCAATTCCAACGACCTGCACGCTTGGTACCAAGACGGTGAAATCAACGAAGCTGATCCGGTCAGCCCACAGTTGAACATCAACACAAAGAGCTCAACCTACGGAATCGCACCCGGTTACGAAATGCACTTCGACGGCATGGACAACCTTTCTCCCTACATCGCGTTCGAATTGCCTATCACCATTGGCAACCGTGCTGATACGCAGGAGTTCTGGGGGCCTCAAGACATCAACGATGCCGGTCAGCCCGACCAATACATCGTGTGGAACTTGGGCAATGAGCAAGGTTTTACCCGTTTCGGATTCAACATCTTATTTGGCGCTGACTACTACTTCTCTGATGCTATTTACCTCGGTTTCGAGGCAGGAATCGGTTTCGGCCGTACAACCTTTGGCAACCACACTATCACGACAGACAACTTGACGGCATTCAACATGTACTTCAACAATGCTTTCTCGACAGAGGCAGCGGGCGCTGAAATTGCAGGTGAATTCGTTGGACAATTGCCTTTCAGCGCATTGGATGGTGAGATCTACAACGAATACTGGCCTGATGGTGCGGGGTCTGATGACATCTACTACACTTGGCCTAACCACATCAGCAACACCACCATTGGAAACGTATTCCAAGGCGCGTTGCGTGTCGGTTTCTTGTTTGACTGATACATAGCAAACAGCATTTGAAAAAGGCGGCGCCAATGGTGTCGCCTTTTTTGTGCCCGGATGATTCCGGCCGTTGTACCTTGTTTCCATGGAAATGGAATTTCAAGGGGTGGCTTTCAAGGCCAGTGGCGCAGCCAACGAAGACTTGAGCATCACCATGGGCGACGGGCACGGTTCACGCGCGTGGTACGTGGATTTTATGAAGATTCAGGTGGTGCGCGCCAACGGATTCTTGGGCTCCGTTGCCGAAGGTGGGGCGGTGAATTTCCGCGACGTGCAGTTCAATCCGCACGGCAACGGAACGCACACGGAATGCTTGGGACACATTTCGCCCGAGGCGCATTCCGTCAACGAATTGACTTTCCCTGTGCTTGTGCCGTGTCTCGTGGTCAGCGTGTTCCCCGAGGCGCGGGACGGCGATCAAGTCATCACGGAGCGCGAACTGGCCCTTTCCATTTCCCAGCACTGGAATGTGCAATCCACCCTTCCGCCCGCACTAATCGTTCGCACGCTGCCCAACGACAAATCCAAAGTCGGGCGCAACTGGTCCAACACCAACCCGCCCTACTTCGATGCAGAGGCCATGACCTGGCTCGTCGAACGCAACGTGAACCACTTGATGGTCGACTTGCCTTCCGTTGATCGCGAGGTCGATGGGGGCGCTCTGGCGGCCCACCACGCCTTTTGGACCTATCCGGATAGCCCACGGCACCAATCGACCATTACGGAGCTTATTTTCGTCCCGGAAACGCTTCAGGACGGCCGTCACTTGCTCAACCTGCAAACTGCCGCGTTTGATATGGACGCGACGCCGAGCCGGCCCGTAGTGATTCCCTGCAACCAAATTTGAAGCAAGCAAAAACAGCCCTGCAGTTGCGGGGCTTTCTTTTACCAAGATTTAAAGGCTATCAAAAAGACATGATTTAGTCCTTCGTGATGAGTGAAATGACACGGTGGTTTACAATTACTTCACTTGAATTTCTCCTTGCAGAATTGTTGGCGGTGTCAACAGTTTCGCAGGATGTAACAAGAAGTCCAAACACGTCGCAGAATCCGGCTAATTCAACCATCGAATTCAAAGGTTCGTCTCACGAGCGCTAACAACACGCTTTTGAAAACTCCACAAGGTGCTTATCATATACACTCCGAAAAGTCACACCTTGCACCATCACCAAAAATTTTTTTTATGAAAAATTTACTTACTCTGTGTGCATTTGCGTTGTGCACCTTAACACTCAGCGCTCAGGACGACGGTTCGTCTATGGGAGCTGAAGGTACTTTCTTCCTGGGCTCAGGAGATGCAACACAGTTGCTCAACATTTTTTCTGACAACGGCGTAGGATTGATTTTACCTACAGTCAGCTATTGCCCAGTAGACGACATAGGCATCCAATTAGCCTTGGGCGGGTCAACAGATGACCTCCAAATGAATTTGGGAGTAGCATACTTCATCGATGACTACTACGTAGGCGCTAGAGCGTATGATCTGGCTGGCGACATGGACCTTGGTTTCGGTGGAGCGAAAATTATTCCATTTATGGGACCACTTTTTGTAGCCCCAGGAATTGAATATCGATTCGGCTTACCTGACGGTGCTAGCGATAATCTTGGTTTAACTATTGGCTTCGGAGCTCGATTCTAAAGGTTAAATGTGAAATTGGAAAGGGCCTCCGCATGGGGGCCCTTTTTTATTTCACGAAAAACTCCAAACCAAAGACCGACCCTTGACCTGGGAACGAACGCAGTGTTATTCGGCCATTCAATTGGCGGACAATGGAGTCGGTAATGAACAGGCCCAGTCCTGTGCCCTTTTCCTTGGATGTAAAGTGAGGCTGAAAGATGTCTTTCTGCTTGTCTTCGGGAATGCCTATACCGTTGTCCTCCACGGTCAGAAGCGCCTTTCCCTCCGGGCTCACTTCCAATCCTATCGCAATCGACGGATTGGTCTCATTGGCCACGGCGTCAATCGCATTGGTGATCAAATTGTTCATGGCACGCGTTAGATGCGCCTTCGACCCGTCGATTACCACGGGCACCTCCGGAATAGACACGCGCCATTCGATTTGGGGGGTTGATTGTTCATACAGCGCCACAACCTCTTTTGTTGTTTGTGCCCAATCCACCTCCTCGAGCGTTTCCAATCCAACCGCTGCGAGCATGGAAAAGTCAAGCGAAATCTCCGCGAGGATGTCAATTTGCTCCACCACAACGCGCGTGTAACGCCGCAATCGCTCATCGAAATCCCCTTTCTGATCCAGCCACGCACGTTCCAGCTGCTGGGCGCCAAGCTTAATGGGTGTGAGCGGATTCTTGATTTCATGGGCCACCTGCATGGCCATCATGCGCCATGCGCCCTCGCGCTCCTGCTTGGCCAGTTCTTGAATGGCTGCATGCAACTGCTCAAGTAGGGCGTTGTATTCATCCACCAGCTCGCCAATCGCATCGGTCCGGTCGTACTTAAGCGGGATCTGCTCCACACCTGGCTCCAGCTCCCGCATGCGGTCGCGGATCAACCTCAGGTTCCTCACCAGTCCGTTGGAAAGGATTGCCGCCAATATGGCTCCGCCCAAAAACAGAACGATGTACAAGGGCGCCAACTGCGACCAAAACGCCTTGAAATCCCCCACCTCCAGCGCCCGTTTTTCATACCGCACACCCACGATTCCAAGCGCCGCCTCGTTCCGGTCCCGGACGTTCCAGTACACATTGACCACCTCGCTGTCGGATTCCCCTTGGATGCGTTCGTCTGACGCGTCCAGCGCCGCAAGCACATCCACTGGCAACTGAATGTTCGCCCCTGCATCATCCGTCAACGTGGATTCCGTCAGCAGTTGACCGTTTGGTCGGTACAAGGCTATGTCCATACCGTGGATGTCTGCCAACTCACAAATGCGATCAGAGAAAGCGTTGGGAATGTCTTCCGTCCCGAGAGAATCTGGCAAACGGTCGAGGGTGTAGTTCAGGCTTCGTTCCACTGAAGCCTCTTTGCGGACGAGGCGACGGGCATTGTACGCCTCTTCCTGATCGCCAGCAAAGTCCCACGCAACGTACATCGTTCCGGCCAATGCCAGTACGATGACGAGTAACATAGAAAGCAAAATGCGTGTCTGAAAGCCCATTTCCCGAAGCTAATACGGGTCAGGCAAACACAAGGACTATGCCAGCCGGTTTTTACGCGTCGAGCGCTTCTGAACCTGCGACGATCTCGAGGATTTCCGTCGTGATGGCCGCTTGGCGGGCCTTGTTGTACGAAATACGCAACTCCCGCAACAGCTCACCGCCGTTCTCGGTCGCTTGGTGCATCGCTGTCATCCGAGCACCGTGCTCCGCCGCATGGCTATCGAGCAGTCCCTTGTACAGCTGAACCTTCAATGAGTTTGGGATGATGCGCTCTACAATCTCGGCTTGATTCGGCTCAAAGATGTATTCGATGTCGACACCGCTAGGCCCCTCTTCTGCTGTCTCAAGCGGTTCCAATGGAAGGTAGTCTTCCATGGTCGGATCCTGGACAGCCGCATTCACAAACTTGTTGTAAACGATTTTGACCGTATCGTAGGTGCCTGCACGGAATTGCTCCATGATGGCCTCAGCCACTTCTTGAGCTGCATCGAAGTTCAGGTCATCAAAAATCTTCCACGTGTCTTCACCGAAGCCTTGTGGTGCCAATGACGCATCCTTCTTAAAGGCGTCGTTGGCCTTTTTGCCCAATGGGAGCACATGGTATTCCGCATCACCTTGCTTAATGGCGTTGTTCACCTGCTTAATGATGTTGTTGTTGAAACCTCCACACAAACCGCGGTTCGAGGTGATGGCGACAAGCAACACGCGCTTTACGTCGCGCTTCTCAGAATAGACCCCTTCGCCGCTATCCAAGGACGCGCTCACGTTGGAGAGCACCGCCTGGAGCTTTTCAGCGTACGGACGCATGCGGGTGATTGCATCCTGCGCACGACGCAGTTTTGCCGCTGCCACCATTTTCATGGCAGAGGTAATCTGCATCGTGTTTTGAACCGATGTAATTCGTTCCCGTACTTCCTTGAGTCCGCCAGCCATGGGTTATGCGTATTGAGCCGTCATTTCTTTGGCAGCCGCAGCGAGAACACTCTTCTGCTCATCGCCGTACTTGCCGTTCTTCAACTCCTCCATGGTGTCTGCGTGCTTTGAGCGGAGGTAGTCGAGGTAAGCCACCTCAAAGTCCTTTACGCGGTTCACAGGCACATCCTTCAAGAGGCCTTCTACACCGCAGTAAATAATCGCGATCTGGTCTTCCACACGCATTGGGCTGTTCAAGTCCTGCTTGAGGATTTCCACGTTGCGCTCACCCTTGTCCAAAACCGCCTTAGTCGCTTCATCCAAATCCGAACCAAACTTGGCGAAGGCTTCCAGCTCGCGGTACTGCGCCTGGTCGAGCTTGAGTGTACCCGATACCTTCTTCATGGACTTGATCTGAGCGTTACCCCCTACACGGCTCACCGAGATACCCACGTTAATCGCAGGGCGGATGCCGCTCAAGAAGAGGTTGGACTCGAGGAAAATCTGACCGTCAGTAATGGAAATCACATTGGTCGGGATGTACGCCGATACATCACCTGCTTGCGTCTCAATGATCGGCAGTGCCGTCAAAGATCCACCACCCTTTACCTTGTCCTTTAGGGAGGCAGGCAAATCGTTCATTTGAGAAGCAATTTCTTGTTCGCCAATGACCTTCGCTGCACGCTCTAACAAACGGCTGTGCAGGTAGAAGACGTCACCGGGGTAGGCCTCACGT
>DJYV01000064.1 GCA_002448555.1 Flavobacteriales bacterium UBA6969 | reverse complement strand
AGCGTAACCCGGTCCACTTTGACCACATGGTAGCCGAGCTGCTCCAACATGCGTCGGGCAATGCGGCTACGGCTCGACACGAGTTTCAACCCGATTTGGTTGCGTTCCTCGTTGGCAAATTCTGCTTCCTCAGCCCGTACAAATCCCTTGTCAACCACGAACCCCTTTTTCAATTCTTCCAAATGGCTCGATTGGACGCGTTCGCCCAATGCGATGTGGTACAGACGTGACGCGCCGGATTGCGGGTTGTTCATGCGCACCATCAATTCTTCGTCGTTGGTGAACAGCATGAGCCCAGTGCTCTCGCGGTCCAGCTTGTCGATGGAGCGGATAGTCTCTTTGCATGCCTTCTGCACTAGTTCCGCTACTCCCCGGCGTGCGCGTGCATCACCGATGGATGTGCCAAAGCCCTTGGGCTTGTTCAGGAGGACGTAGCGTTTGGTCTCGGGCCGGATGGATGTGCCGCCGACTTGAACGGTGTCACCGGCGTTGACCTTGTAGCCCATCTGGACCACGATCTCACCGTTCACCGTGACGACGCCGGATTCAATCAGCGCATCGGCTTCCCGCCTCGAACAGACCCCGGCATTCGCGATGTACCTGTTCAATCGCATCGGGCCACCCAAAGGACCGAGGGGTTTGCGGGCACGCGTTTTGCTGCTGCGGCCTCCCGGACGCCCCCCTGGTCGGCCTCCCGGGCCGGATTTGGCGCCGGGACGAAAATCACTTCGTCCAGAGCGGGATGCGTTGGAGCGGCTGTTTGAACGACCGCCGGAACGCCCGGAGGATGCAGGCTTCTTCATGGCACAAAGATACCTCAACTGGGCAGGCAAATGAACGCGTCGGGAATGTGGTTGATGCGGCGCATGTGGCGGTTGTACTCAATGGAGACGTTGTCGAAACGGGTTTGCGACGCGTTGATGTCGTGAATGCGCAGGAAATGATGTGCGGCTTGGATGATGCGTTCCTGCTTCTGGCTGTTGACCGCCTCGACCCCCGATGCTCCAAATCCCCACTTGCGCACCTTGACTTCCACAAAGATCCAAACCTTTCCCGCTCGGCCGATGAGGTCGATCTCGTAACGATTCCACCGCCAATTGCGGAGCAGGACTTGGGTGTTGTTTTTTTCGAGGTGAATCACGGCAAGCGTCTCGCCCCAGCGGCCTCGTTGGGTGGTATTCATGCCCCAATGATGGGCGATGTTTGCTTCGTTGTGTTGGACGTTTTTTGAACGCCTTTCAGCAGTTGATTTTCGCGCTAATTCAATACCAGTTGAGCTGAACCAATCTCGTCGTCTCCTTCGAGGAGCGTGACGACATAGGCTCCTGAGGGCAAGGCGCCGGGAGGAATGTAAAAAATGCAGGCCTCCACGCGTTCGTTGTTGTAGTCCACTTCTCGGGTAGCGCTAACGGGTGTCCCCGAAGCATTGACGCCTGTTGTTTGTTCGCCCGCGAGGACTTCACCGGCTTCGTTTACAACTTGCAAATGCAAGGTCTTAGTACCTGCTTCCGCGATTCGGTTTTCCAAAAGGGTGAAGCAGACCTTGACCATATTGGTTCGGGAAGCGCGTGACGTTTCCCGCTGCCGACCATTGGAAAGGACTCGAATGCCCGTTGCAGAGGCTTCAGCCGCCTGCAGTGTTTGGCCGGCGACAATCATCTCTTCCATGTTCTGCTGCCGCTCGACCAGGTTGGCGTTGCGTTCTTGAATGGCTTCCACCCGCGCGCGCATCTGGTCGTTTTCATCAATTAGCGCGAGGTTCAGCTGGTTCAAAGAATCAATGGTCGCCACGTAGCCCTTCATGATGGAACGCAAGGTTTCGGCTTCTTTTTTGACTTTGCCGAGCTCCCAGTTGCCATTTTTGACGCGGGTCATCAGCCGGTCGATTTGGCCGCGTTGATCGGCGATTTCCGCCAGCATGAGTGCGTTTTCGGTGGAGAGGGTGTCGTAGCTGAAACGCAATTTTTCGAGGTCAAAAAGGACTTGGTCACGCTCCAAGGTGAGGGTCGCGTTGTCCCCTTCGATGGTTTCGATGGTTTCGCTTTTCTGGTACAGTTGAAGCCCGAGAAACAAGCATATAAACGCCAGAACAACAGATACAGCAATCAGGATGCGTTGTGAATCCATGAATCGGGAAGTGGGAAATTAGTCGTCGGAAAGGGCGAAGCGAATGGGCAAAACCAGCTCGACATTCACGGGTTTCCCTTTGTGCAAGCCAGGGGTGAACCCGGGCAACGAGCGGACCACTTGTTGCGCAGCCTTGGAGAGTTCGTCCGGTCCCTTGAGGACCAAGGTTTTGTCCACTTGGCCTGCCTTGTTGATGATGAATTTGACAACGACCGTGCCCTCAATGCCCGCGCTTTGGGCTGCTGGGGGGTATTCCAATTTGCCGATGATGTGCTCCATGATGCCTTGGTTGGAGCAGGTTTCTCGCTCGGCGCGGTCTTCGATGAGGGCGCAAGAATTGAGCACAGGCATGACCTCGGGCGCATTCATCGGCGCGTCTTGCGCTTGCCCGCTGACGGACAGGGTGATACAGCACATCAGGACAAGTGCAAAGCGCACGGGGTCAAGGGTTTCAAGGGTTCGCATGGTATAAAGAAACGACATTCCCCTTATAAACGCGAGCATCACTGGGTTTAGTTCATGCAAAGCGCACAAGGCACAAATTGTTGATAACCACCGTTCATAGCTTTTTGAAATGCGGCGATTGGCCCGTCCGCTCGCTCACTAATTTGGGTAGACGAATCAACACCTGAACCGCATGAAGCGAATTTTTACGTTACTGCTTTTGTCATTGGCCTTTGGCCTGAATGCACAAGAGCGCTATTTGGATGAAATTTTTGATGAGGTACAAGTCACGGAAGACGTGCAGTACGCCGCGAACATCACGGTGGTCCCGGCACTGGAAGGGCTGCCTCCCACGCAAATGCCTCAGCTCATGGACGTCTATGAGCCCGTAGGCGATACCCTTGCCAGCCGTCCACTCATTCTCTTGTTCCACACGGGTAATTTCTTGCCGCAATATGCCAACAGTTCGCCGCTCGGCACGCGCAAGGACAGTTCCATTGTGGAATTGGCCAACCGCTTCGCACGGATGGGGTACGTCACGGCATCCGTGGATTACCGACTCGGCTGGAACCCACTCGCGGGCACCCAGGTGGAGCGCACGTTTCAATTGATTAATGCGGCTTACCGCGGGGTTCAGGACGCACGTACCGCCGTTCGTTACTTCCGCATGAACGCGGCTGAGATGGACAACGTATATGGTATTGACCCGGATAAAATCGCCATGTTCGGCGACGGCACGGGCGGTTATGTCACCCTGGCATCTGCCACGCTGCAGGATTACAATGACATCATCTTGAATAATGCTGGTGAAGCCATCGAAAGCTTTTGGTACGATCCAGGCGACGGGTCGGTCATCCCGATGGTGATTGAAGCCGTCAATGGCGACCCAGAGGGCAAGCAGGACGGTTTTGCTCCTGACGGCACTCAGCTCTGTATCGGCCACTATCCCGACTACAGCTCGGAATTCAACTTCCAGATGAATACGGGTGGCGCCATGGGTTCGGCTGAATGGCTGGACGCCGGAGACGTTCCGATGGTCAGCTTCCATTGCCCTCATGATGCATATGCGCCTTACACTACTGGCATTGTGGTTGTACCCACTACCAACGAGCCGGTCATTGAGGCCACCGGGGCGTATGACTTCCATGCAATCATCAATGCCCAGGAGGCGCCCAACAACAACGACGTATTCCAGAGTTTGGATTTAGCGGACGACGTGTCGCTTGCGGCCAATGCGTTGAACGACGGCATGGACGGGTTGTACCCGGTATTGAATAACTACGTGGACGGCGAGCCTTCTGAGCCGTTTGATAGCTCGCCTTGGCAGTGGTGGGACGTGGCTGTTGTACAAGCTGTTGATACCGCTCAAGGCACAAATATTGCCGCTACCCAATTATCTCTGAATCCCACTATGGGCGCAGACGAAGCGCTGCCTTGGATTGACATTATTCAGGGATATACGGCTCCTCGAATGGCTGTTGCTATGGGTTTGACTGAAATCAGCAGCGGCGTCGAGGATGTCGTGAAAGGGGAGACCTTCACCGTCTATCCGAACCCGACCAGCGGGTTTACGACCATTGCGTTCAATGAGCCGGCGCCGTTCTGCTCGTTGTACACGATGGACGGCCGCATCGCACGCCAGTGGCCATTGATTGGCGTTGAGGGCAGTTTCTCTGTTGACTTGAGCAACTTGACTGCTGGCACCTACGTGGTCCAGATTGGCAACGAGTCCCAATTGGTGTCCATCGTCCGTTGATGGATCGCCTTTCGATGAATTAAAACCCCGGGTGCATATGCATTCGGGGTTTTTTCATGTCCTGAATCAGCGGGTGGTCACCCTGCGGGCAATCAGAGGTGAAAGGGACAGCCGGTTGCCGGCTTGGGCTCTTGCCAAGGCGGCGCTTGGTAGAAAAAATTGGTGTGTGTGCACACCGCATTGTTGTATTCCCGGTGAAACTGCGGCGTCTGTGGACCTGACATAGGCGGGTTGAGCCATGACCAATCCCCGTTAACCTGTCGGTCTCGGCCGGTTTCATGGGTGCAAAAGGCCTCAAACTGCTCCCCGAGGTTGTGGTGGTCTCCGACGGAGACTCCCGCTTTGTCAAAGCTGTAGAGCACGGCGCGGTTCAGCTCGACCAACGCCCGGTCCCGCCACAGCGTCCGTTCACTCGAGGTGTCGAGGCCGAAGCATTTGGCCACAGCAGGAAGTTGGTTGTATCGGTCGGCATCGGCGAGGTTGCGCGCGCCGATTTCGGTTCCCATGTAGTATCCGTTGAAGGGTGCAAAGGGGTAAACGATGCCCCCGATTTTGAGCGCCATGTCTGCCAAAACGGGCAAGGCGTACCACTTGAGTCCGAGTTCCGCAAACGCTGCGTGATCGGGGTGCTCGAGCAACACCTCTTTGGCCAAATGAGGTTGTTTCGCGAACACATCGTGGGTATGGCCGGGCCATTCATCCCAATAGAATTGCCAAGGCAAAAGGGTGAATGCGTCTTGTTTTTCAGGCTTCCATCCAACTTGGAGAAAATGCGCCGTGATGGCGCGGGAGTCGGGGTCACCTGCCCCTTCGAATCCGGCGTAACGGATCAATTGGTGATTGGCCATGCGCACGCGGTCCGGCTGCCCAGGTGTGCGCGGAGCAAATACACTGATGATGCTCTTGATTTTTCCGTCGCGAAAGGCGTCGTTCACATGGGATTTGAGTGCTTCCGCGGCGCGCTCCTCGCGGTCTGATTCGTCGTGCAACCAGCGGAAGTCACGGACTTCGAGGGAGCGCCAGAGGTGCCTGCCGATGCACCGGTTGCTGTTCTTCCAAGCCAAGCGCGCCCCAAACTCCAGTTCCCGGGCGGTGTGGGTGTAGGTGCCCGTTGCCTCGATTTCCTCCGTAACTGCTTTCAATCTCGCCTCATAACCTGCCTCCGAGGGCGGTGCTGCCTCTGGATGGTCGCACCACGCGTTCAGGAAGGCGGCAGCTTCAGATGCGAGGGTGGTATGATCGAGTTTAGTCGGTTGCATGCGGTTGTAATCCAAGTGGAGCTGCCTGCAAAATGTTCACGGTCAGTTGCTGCCGGGCTTGAATTTTCGGTCACCAAAGTTATTCCCACTTTTTTTGCGGGCAGGGCGTTTACCTCGGCTATTTGAATTCCCTTGGCCAGCCCTTGATTGTCCGCCATTGGACCCGCCTTTTTTGAAGGGGCGCTTGTTGCGCGGTTTTTTCTTAAACGACCGATTACCGCCTTGCGATAGGTTTCCGCCGCCGCCTTTATTGCCCTCACTGGAGCGCGTGCCTCGGCCTCGGTGCAGCGGAATGTCTTCCATGCCGTTATGCCAGGGGTGGTCTTCGATCACGGGCACTTCCCGGTCCATCAAGCGTTGGATGTCTTCCATGTATTTGCGCTCGTCGGCTTCATTGACCAGTGACCAGGCGACGCCGCTGGCGCCGGCGCGGCCAGTCCGGCCGATGCGGTGCACGTACGTCTCCGATATGTTGGGAACCTCGAAGTTGATGACGTGACTGACGCCCGTGACGTCAATGCCGCGTGAGGCGATGTCCGTAGCGATCAGGATGTTCAAGTCACCGGCTCGGAAGGCCTTCATGGCGCGGTCGCGCTGCGGTTGGGTCTTGTTGCCGTGGATGGCTTCAGACTTGATTTTATTGCGCTTGAGGTAACGCACGACTTTGTCCGCACCGTATTTCGTCCGGGTGAACACCAACGCCGTTTCAACCCCTTCCTTCTTGAGCAGGTGCACCAGCAAATCCCGTTTGTCGCTTTGATTGACAAAGAGCATGTGCTGTTCAACTGTGTCTGCAGCGGTACTTTCGGGCGCTACTTCCACGCGCTCGGGATCTTTGAGCATGGTGCTTGCAAACTGCAGAATGTTCGGCGGCATGGTCGCCGAAAAGAAGAGGGATTGGCGGTCCTGCGGGATGTGCTTAATGACCCGCCGCAAATCGTGAATAAATCCCATGTCCATCATGGTGTCGGCTTCGTCGAGCACGAAATAGTCGAGGTGCTTCAAGTTGACGAACCCCTGTTCCATCAGGTCGAGCAACCGACCTGGGGTGGCAACGACGATGTCGACTCCGCGGCGAAGTTTTTGGACTTGGCGGTGTTGTTTAACACCTCCAAACAAGGTCACCGTAAAGAGCTTGGTGTTTTTGGTGTAATCGATGATGTTCTCTTCGATTTGGGTGGCCAATTCCCGCGTTGGGGTCAAAATGAGGCCCCGGATAGGTCGAAATTGTCCGCTGTACCGCTCCAAATGCAGGCGGTGGATCATGGGGAGGCTGAAGGCCGCGGTTTTTCCGGTTCCGGTTTGCGCGACCCCGAGGACGTCATGACCGGCGAGCACTTTGGGAATGGCTTGGGCTTGAATGGGGGTTGGGGTTTCATAGCCCAACGCTTGGACGGCCTTCAATACCGGAGTACAGAGGCCCAGATCGTCAAATGAATTCAAAAGGATATCGCATCGTGAAATGAGCAGTTTCGCTCAGTCCGTGGAACAAAGTTCGGTGAAGAGTCAAGACGGGAAACCCTGGTTTTGAATTCTTTTCACTATGTTGTGATGACAATCACCAACACAACAAACGCGATGTCAAGATTCACCCTTCGAAACCAGTTCTTCGGCCTTGTGCTGTTGGCGATAGCCATCCTTGCAGTGGCCTGTAATGGCCAGTATTTTAAAGCAACTGAACACTATTCGGGACAGATCGAGGAGGCACTCGAAAGTATTAAGACCCCGGCGTTTTACAATGTGTTTGTGACGCCGAAAGGGCAGGATATTTTTCAGCTGAGGTACTTCATGTACAATCGCGAAGCGAGCAAAGTTGTAGGTGTGTACAAGGAAGTGGATGCTGAATTAGCGGAGCGAAACTATCGGTATGCACCCAAGATGAACCGGTATACTCGAAAAGAAAATGGAAGCATTAATGGGCCGGGAGGCTTGGTATACGAAATTAGGATCCGAGCTACCGAGGTAATTTTTGACGGAGGAGTCCCCGAAGACGGCGGACGCGTTGAGATTCCCGTCGAGAATATTTACCAGCTTGACTTGCTGGAGCATAAAGAGGCAGTGGGTATTGTGTATAAAGTATTGGGCGGGGTTGCGGCCTCGTTTGCTGCTGTATTGACTTGGGCGGCATGCTGCCTCTCTTGCCCTTTCATTTACATCCAAGACGGAGATGTTGAGCGTTTCATGGGGGAATTCTTCAGCGGTGCGGTAACGGAGAACATGGCGCGTCATGATTTCTTGCCGCTCCCGGGATTTGAACCGGTCGACGGTGTTTATGAATTGCGCATTGCTAATGAGATGGAGGAGCGCCAATACACGGACCTCGCCGTTCTTGAGGCGGTAGAGCATCCGGCGGATGTGGAGGTATTGATGACGCCCGAAGGCATGCCCATCCTATTCGCAGCACCCCAGTTGCCAGCAGAGGCGGTGACGGATGAAGGGACCAACTGCGAGGCGGTCATGGCTGCGCGCGACGGCATTGCGTACGACTTTACCGATGAGTGCGCAGAGAAGGAAAATTTCAGCTCCCTGTCGCTTGCCTTTGACAAGCCCGCAGGCGTGGACCAGGCCCATGTCATCTTGCACGTAAAGAATACGATGTGGTCGATGATGATGTACGAATCCTTCATGAGCATGTTCGGCAGTCGGTACGATGATTATGTTGAACACCAGCGCGACCGTTCAGCGGAACAGAAAACGCAATGGCTCAAGGACCAAGGCCAGATGCTGGAAGTTCAGCTCCGCCGCGCCGGTAATTGGGAAACGGTTCATTGGGTGAACCTTCCGGGGCCGTTTTCGTTCCGAAGCGAGGTGGTGCCTTTGGACGTTTCGAACACAGATGAAGGGCCTGTTGAGCTCCGCTTGGTTGCGGGGTACCATTTCTGGGAATTGGATTACGCGGCCATCGACTACACCGAGCAGCCAGGCATGGTCAAGACTCCGTTGGCCCTCTTGAGTGCAGAAGATGAATTAGGCCAAGACGTGGCGTCTCATTTGTTGGAAGTGGATGGGGACTACCTCGAGCGTTTGTTCATTGGTGCCGATGCGACCTTGAAATTTCAGGCCCTCCCCGCTCCAGAGCCGGGCAACGTCCACAGCGTGTTCATGCATGCATACGGCTACTATGAGCCGATACGCCAATACGCGGGCATTCCGAATATGACTGAATTGAAGAAGTTCAAGGAGCCCGGACACTTCGCCCGCTTCTCCAAAGAGCAGTTCAAGGACATCGCGGGAATTACACCATGAGCGTCGACCCAGCTCCTGCCAAGGTGATCCAGCCGCTGGACGTGGATTACGATGCCATTCGGTCCAGCAATCCGCACCGCATGGTGCATGGCTTGGAAGCGCGGTTGATACGGCTGCGCCAGCAGGCAATCAATGTGTGGACCGCCGTGCAAGCATATCGTTCGCCCGCTGGAATTCGGGCGGTGATCGCTCGATTGAAAGAGCACCGTGCCCTTGCTTCTGGGGGTAAGCGGGTGGTGAAACTCGTCAACGCCGCCGGCCGTAACCATTGGCGGCTGTTCATCCCAGCCAACTCTTCGCCCCTGCACGTTCCTTTCTTGAAAGGGGAGCTGAACCGCCTTGTGCCCCATAGCAGAGGCGGCCATGAGTTGGCGGTGGTGTTTTTGTCTGTGACCAAGAAATGCCCACTCAAATGCGAGCATTGCTTCGAGTGGGACAACCTCAACCAGAAAGAGGTCATCGGCCCCGAAGACATCAACCGCATGATTGAGAACCTGCAGTCGATGGGGGCGACGAACATCGCTTTTACGGGTGGTGAACCGATGCTCCGGGTGCGCGAGATGGCGGAATCCATCCGGCGCTACAAATCGAAGTCGCAGTTTTGGATTCTGACCTCGGGATTCAATTTTACCGCAGCCAATGCCGCTGAATTGCGCAACGCCGGAGCGCACGGCGTGGTGGTGAGCATCGACCATTACGACCCACTGGCGCACGATCAATTCCGCGGAACACAAGGGTCTTTCCGAGATGCAATTACAGCGGTCAAACACGCCCTCGACCAAGGGTACTTGACAGCGATCTCGACGTGTGTGACGCGCGAAAACGCCAACCGAGAATACATCGATGCGTTCATGGACCTGGCGAAAAGCCTCGGAGTCGGCTTCGTGCAGTGGATTGAGCCGAAGGCAGTTGGACACTACGCCATGCAAGATGTGCT
>DJYV01000153.1 GCA_002448555.1 Flavobacteriales bacterium UBA6969 | reverse complement strand
AAGTGAAAGAAGGAATCATGTGGAATGTCGCTGCTGTGAAGCGTGAAGGACCCGAGGCGGTCCGTGTCCGCATTGAACCCTTACAAGCAAAGACTGAAGCCTTACAGAGCAATTTGGCTGGTGGCTATGTGACTTTTACTCTCCCTACCTCACCTCGATTGCGAAGAACCTACTCCGTTATCCACCAGGACGAAAGTGGGCTGGAATACGTCGTGAAGAACATTCGCGGAGGTCAAGCCAGCCGATTTTTCAGCACGACCCTCCAAGCCGGCGACACGCTGGAGATGATGGATTTCGGAAATGCCCTCTGGCAGCCGGAATGGGACGAACATCCACAGCACTTCATCGCCTTCGCCGGAGGCATCGGCATGTCGCCCATTATCAGCTGCATGCACCGAGCACTCAACAGCAACTCGGGGCATACATTCACACTTTACCAATCCTCTCGGACGGAACGGCGCCGGTTATTTTCGAAGGAACTCGACAGCCTGTGTAAGCACCCGTTGTGCTCTGTTTACGAGCTGTACACAGAAACACAGAACCGTTCGATTCCAAGCGCCGGCCGCATCACACGACAACGTGTGGTCCAATGGCTCGAGCACCATCCCAATGCCAGCACAGCCACGTACCTCATCAGCGCGCCACACGGCATGATGGAGGAGGTACACCGGGGGTTGGATGCCTTGGAGGTGCCCATGGAACAACGTTTCACTGAGCATTTCACCGACCGACCGTTGAGCCACGAATCACACGTGCTGCATCCAACGGCGAGCGAGGCGCCGCGACCCCAGTGCGAACTCGAAATCGAGCAAGACAGCGGGACCCAATCCTTCACCATGCACGGCGAAGGTCAGAGCATCCTGCATGCCGCAACGGCCGCGGGTGTACAAGTACCGGCGAGCTGCAGTGGGGGCATTTGTTTGTCCTGCCAAGCGCAAGTCATCGAAGGCGAAGTGCAACCTTACGGCATCAGCGGGTTGACGGAAGAGGAGAAAGCCAGAGGCATGGTCCTCTGTTGCCGTTCGCAGCCGAAGTCCGAGCGGTTGAAACTTCGGTTGGTCAAATAAGACCTGACCTCAAGGTAGACCGAGGTACTTGTGGGTCTGCAGGCTGATGCGCCATTCGGTATTTTCCTGCACAAACGCCACCGCGTACTCCAAAACCTGCTCACGTCGGTCCCACTCGGGCTGAAAATACAACCGGGCGGGTGCTTCGAGTTGTGCTGCATGTTCGCGGCCCCATTCGAGGTCCTGCCGATTCACCACAATCACCTTGAGTTCATCCGTTTGCGAATAAATGGCGTCCAAGGGAGCCTTGAAGCGCTTGGGGGAAAACGTGACCCAATCCCACGAGCCGGTCAACGGGTGGGTGCCCGATGTTTCGATGTGGGTGCGGATGCCCGCCGCTTGCAAACCTTCGGTCAGGGCCGTGAGGTCGTGCATGGCCGGTTCGCCACCGGTGACGACACAGATGGGGGCTTTCGAGGCCACAGCCTCATCGACCAAGGTACCGGCGGTCACGTGCTGATGGGCATTTACGTCCCAGCTCTCCTTGACGTCGCACCAGGCACACCCCACGTCGCATCCGCCCAAGCGGATGAACCACGCGGCGGCACCGGTGTATGCGCCCTCCCCTTGTACGGTCAGGAAGCGCTCCATGACCGGGTACTCCTGATCACGCCAATTTGCCATGCAAATCAAATTCAGTCGCCGACTCGATGCGCACTTGTACGAAATCACCGATGCGCAGGTGCACGTCGTCTGGGGTCTGGATGCGAACTTCGTTGTCCACGTCCGGCGAATCCCATTCGGTTCGCCCTACCCACTCGCCGTCTTCGATGCGGTCGATGAGAACACGCTGCTCGGTGCCGACGAATTTCTGATTGAGATCGAATGAAATTCCGGCTTGCTGGGTCATGATCTCGTCGACGCGCTTCTTTTTTACTTCTTCCGGAACGTCGTCTTGCAGGGTGTACGCATGGGTATTCTCTTCGTGCGAATACGTGAAGCACCCGACGCGTTCGAACCGCATGCGCTCTGTCCAGCGCAGCATATCCTCGTGGTGGGCTTCTGTTTCGCCCGGGAATCCGCAAATCAACGTCGTGCGCAAAGCGATTTCCGGCACCCGGTCCCGGATGTCCCCGATGAGCCGGTCCATTTTCTCCTGCGTGATGCCCCGTCGCATGGCGCGGAGCATTTCATCGGAAGCGTGCTGCAGCGGCATATCGAGGTAGTTGCATACGTTGGATTTGCGCGCAATCACATCGAGTACGTCCATCGGGAATCCCGTCGGGAACGCATAGTGCAGGCGAATCCAATCGATGCCCTCGACGTCACTCAACCGGTCGACCAATTCCGCGAGTTTGCGCTCTTTGTAGAGGTCGAGGCCGTAGTACGTGAGGTCCTGGGCAATGAGGACCAACTCGCGTGAGCCATTGGCCGCAAGCGATTGGGCATGCGCGACGAGGTCCTCCATGGGCGTCGAGACGTGCTTGCCCCGCATGAGCGGAATGGCGCAAAACGCACACGGGCGGTCGCACCCTTCGGCAATTTTGAGGTAGGCGTAGTGAGCGGGTGTCGTGAGCAACCGCTCCCCGACCAATTGCTTTTTGTAATCCGCACGCAGGGTCTTCAATAACCGCGGCAAATCACGGGTGCCGAACCAGGCATCCACCTCCGGGATGCCCTCCTGCAATTCGTCCTTGTAGCGTTCCGATAAGCAGCCCGTCACGTAAACGCGGTCGACGTAACCGGCTTTTTTTGCCTCGGAAAACTGGATGATGGTGTCGATGCTTTCCTGTTTGGCGCTCTCAATGAACCCGCACGTGTTGACGATGACGATGCCCGCGTCGTCCGCTTTGGACTCGTGCTCAACCTCAAATTCATTCGCCCGCAATTGGCCCATCAAAACTTCAGAATCGTAGATGTTCTTGGCGCATCCCAAGGTTACCACATTGACTTTGCGCGGTTTCGTCGTTCGGGTTCTCATGATCCTTAGGCGTTTTGGGCGTCCCAATCAGCAGGCAACAAGCTATCGATGAATTCAATCACCTCAAAGTCCTGCAGGTCCTCCATTTTCTCACCGATGCCAATGAAGCGAACGGGAATGCTCAGCTGATCTGAGATTGCCAGAACTACGCCGCCTTTGGCCGTTCCGTCCAGCTTGGTGAGGACCAATCCGGTTACGTCGGTTGCGGAGGTGAATTGCTTGGCTTGCTCCACGGCATTTTGACCGGTGGATCCGTCGAGCACCAGCAGCACCTCGTGCGGTGCGCCGGGCACGATGCGGTCCATCACGCGTCGGATTTTGGTCAATTCCTCCATCAGGCCGCGCTTGTTGTGCAGGCGTCCTGCGGTGTCGATGATGACCATTTCGGAATTGCGCGCCACGGCAGCTTCCAAGGTGTCGAAGGCTACAGCTGCAGGGTCTGCGCCCATGTGCTGGGCGATGATGTCCACGCCGGCGCGTTCCGACCAAATCTTCAATTGATCAATGGCCGCTGCGCGGAAGGTATCTGCCGCTCCGAGCAACACGCGCTTCCCGGCTTGCTTGTAGCGCCATGCTAATTTGCCGATTGACGTGGTCTTGCCGACGCCGTTGACACCCACGACCATGATAACACGGGGCTGGCTAGGGGCCGGTTCATTGGCGGTAGCGGCACCTTGTGCATCCTCGGTAAACAACCCGCCGATCTCCTCGCGCAACATCGTGTACAATTCTTGAACCTCCGCATACGCTTCAAAGCGAGCGCGCTTGCGCAGACGGTCGAGGATTTTCATCGTGGTGTCCACCCCCACATCGGCCGTGATCAGCGCTTCCTCCAAATCATCCATCAACTCCTCGTCCACGCGGCGGCGGCCGGTGAAGACCTTCGACAACTTTTGGAAGACATTGGAACGTGACTTTTCCAGTCCGCTGTCCAAGCTTTCCTTTTGTTTGCCCGAAAAAATGCGTTTGAAAAAACTCATGTTGAACGAAAGTTAAGGGATAAAAAAAGGGCCGTCTCCACTGGAGTTCGGCCCAATTCCATGCGTTGGTGCGCAATCAGTCGCGAGCCAACCAGTCTTTTACGTCATCGTTGTGAACCACCTCCTCGCGGAAGGTGTAGGCACCCGTCTTAGCGCTGCGTACCATCTTGATCACTTTCGTGTGCTGCTTACCTCCACCAGTTTGGAGCGATGCTACTGTTTTCTTTGCCATGGCTCAGTTTATTTAATCTCTTTGTGGAGGGTGTACTTGCGCAACACCGGATTGTACTTCTTCAATTCGATTCGATCCGGAGTATTTTTCCGGTTCTTGGTCGTGATGTAGCGGGATGTTCCGGGCATGCCAGAATCCTTGTGCTCGGTGCACTCCAAAATCACTTGTACGCGGTTGCCTTTCTTGGCCATCTTTCGAAAATTGGAGTGCAAATATAACCAATCCTGACGACCTTACAAGGGGTTTAGCCAAACCCAACAATTCAACGTGGAAAAGCTGGGCGGATTCCCCCTGCAGGCGGGCCTTTCCCGTATTAGCTTTCATTGCTTCAAGGTCCGCCCCGCCATGTTCAAATCCAAAGCGAAGACAAAACCCAAATCCAAGCCGGCACCCAAGGCCAAAAAGGCCAAAAAACCCAGCCGGTTGCGGGTGTTCTTCCAGTCCGCAAAAGCTTGGTTTGGCGACCCGCGTGTTCAGGCCGTTCACGGCGTGTTGATGCTGGCGGGATCCATTTTCATGGTCATTGCCTTGATCTCGGGACTCTTCACGGGGGCGAGCGATTACGCGCTGGTTGCTGAAGGCGTGGCAGATTCACCCGTCGATGCGAGCCGAGAGCCGTTCCACAACTGGCTTGGCGGAGCCGGTGCGCATTTTGCCTTTTGGCTGGGGCGTCAGGGATTCGGATTAGGAGCACTGGCGCTCCCCGTACTGCTCGGACGATGGAGCTGGTCGCTCATCGCCCAGCGGCCTTCGGGTTCGCGATGGACAGCGATTTGCTACGGTTTCTTCTGGTTGGTGTTCGCGCCGTGGGTCAGCGGCTACGTGGCGACGCTGACGAACCAATGGGGCAACAGTGCGTGGGACCACTGGATTGGAGCAACCGGGCAATTTGCCACCGATTTGGGCTTGCTCTACCTCGGCACCTTAGGCAGCGGATTGGCTATCGCAGCGGTCATCTTAGCCATCGCAGCCTACCACTTGCAGCCTGCATTGAATACCCTTCCCCGATTCTCTTTTGGCGGCATCAAACGCTGGTTCATTTCGGAAGACGGAGAAGCATCTGTATGGTCGCAATCGGATGAAGCCGAGGAAGAACCGGGTTCAGGAGAGGAAACCGAACTTCCCTTCGAACCGGACGAAGATTCCGAGTCCATCCTGGATGAGTTGCTCGACGACATTCACCAAGAGGAGGTAGAAGCTCCTGCAGCTGAAGCACCGCCGCCAGCACCTGAGCCCGAACCGGCGTCTGCCGCTCCTGTGGCTCCTGTTGCAGCAGAGGAACCCGCCACCGCTGAGGACGACGGCGTCGCATTCGAGGTCAAACAAGTCGACGAAGAGACCCAATTGACCGGCGACGA
>DJYV01000143.1 GCA_002448555.1 Flavobacteriales bacterium UBA6969 | reverse complement strand
GGCTACGATTGCGACGGCGTTTGCCTTGTCGATGAAGATGGAGACGGCGTCTGCGATTCGTTCGAGGTGCTGGGATGCACTGATCCGCTTGCCGAGAATTTCAATCCCGATGCGACTGAAAACAACGGCTTGTGCGTGGTCTTGCCGCCCTCTTACTGCGGGGAAGGAACGGTGTGGGATGCCGAAGCCGGTCAATGCGTCAGCGACGGCTCAGGCGATGGAGGCATCGGCGGGTATGGCGGCGCCTGCTTCGGCGATTTTGATGCCGATGGCCAACGCGGAACGTCCGACCTCTTGATGTGGCTTGGCGTCTATGGGTACGCCTGTGATTAGTGGATACCGCGGGCGGCGAGGTAACGCTCAGCGTCTAGCGCAGCTATGCACCCTGTTCCGGCTGCGGTGACGGCCTGTCGGTAGGTCTTGTCCGCAGCGTCGCCGCTTACAAAGACGCCTTCTCGGTTGGTCTTGGATGTACCGGGCTCACCGTACTTGATGTAACCTTGCTCATCGAGATCTATCCATCCCTTGAATACATCCGTATTTGGTTTGTGTCCGATGGCTACGAAGAAGCCAGTGCACGGAATGACGTGTTCTTCTCCGGTTTGATTGTTCTTCACACGTGCGCCTTCGACGCCGTCCTTACCGATGACTTCGACTGTTTCGGTGTTCCACAGCACCTCGATGTTTTCCATGCCCAAAACGCGGTTTTGCATGGCGCGTGAAGCCCGCATCTCGTCGCGGCGCACCAACATGGTGACCTTGGAACAGAGCTTCGCGAGGTAGCTGGCTTCTTCGCACGCCGTGTCTCCGGCGCCCACAATTACCACTTCCTGTCCGCGGTAGAAGAATCCGTCACACACAGCACATGCGCTGACGCCGCCACCGG
Organism: Flavobacteriales bacterium UBA6969; assembly: GCA_002448555.1. Classification (GTDB taxonomy): domain Bacteria; phylum Bacteroidota; class Bacteroidia; order Flavobacteriales_D; family Sanyastnellaceae; genus UA16. The sequence goes on along the minus strand of DJYV01000143.1, from coordinate 9,358 downwards.
CATCGCGCAACCGAATCTCTGATTCGAGCCCCAGCCACTTGGCTGAAGCGCCCGTCGAGATGATCACGGAGTCGGCATGAATTTCGGTGCGGTCATCGCCTTCTCCTACCCAGATTTTGTGGACGGGGCCGGTGAAGTCCACTTCGGTCACCCAACCGTTGCGCACGTCCGTATCAAACCGTTTGGCTTGTGCCTCCAAGTCCATCATCATTTGGGGCCCGTTGATGCCCTCAGGGTAGCCTGGGAAGTTGTCCACTTCGGTGGTTTCCGTGAGCTGACCACCGGGCTGCATGCCCTGGTACAAAACGGGTTTCATGTCCGCGCGTGCGGCGTAGATGGCGGCGGTGTATCCGGCGGGTCCCGATCCAACGATCAGGCACTTGACGTGTTCTAGTTGTGCACTCATGGTGGCAAAGATACAGCGCTCATCAGGCCGTCAAAGTGGATTTATCACCAATTAACTCACGCCGTGGTCGAGCCGTAGCCACGCGTTCCAGACGGGGTCGTCGGGCGGCGTAGCGAGGATGCGCATGGGGACGCGTTGTACCGGGTGAACAAACTCAATGCATCGGGCGTGTAGGTGAATCGAGGCGTTGTCGTTGGTGCGGCGCGAGCCGTACTTGATATCCCCTTTGATGGGCGCGCCAAGGCTCGCCAGCGTCGTGCGGATCTGGTGGTGGCGTCCCGTTTTGGGTTTGACCTCCACAAAATGGTAATGATCTGATCGGCCCACTGTGCGGTAGGTCAATTCCGATTCTTTGCGCCCATTCCCCAGCGTGTCGTGGGCAAAGCTCTTGTTTAGGTCGCGGTTTTTTTTCAGGTAGTTCACCACACGTCCCTCGAAAGGCGAGGGAGCGGGCTTGGTCACCGCCCAATAGGTCTTCTGTACTTCCCGCAGCCGGAACATGTTGGTCAACCGCGACAGCGCCTTTGAAGTGCGGGCATATAAGATGACGCCACTCACCGGCCGGTCGAGACGGTGTACGGTCCCAATAAAGGCGTCACCGGGTTTGTTGTACTTCCGTTTGACATACTCGCCGACGACGCGGCACAGTGTGGTATCGCCGCTGGAGTCGCTCTGAACGATGTCCGACGAGCGCTTGTTGACAGCGATGATGTGGTTGTCTTCGTAAAGCACATCGAGGTTGTCGATGGTGCTCATCACGATGGGCGCCTTCGGCTGCCGAGCCCAGTGGGAGGGATTCGAGACGTCCGGGCGATCCGCCATGCTCAGTACTGTTCGTCCGCGTTGGGGAAATCGCGGCTGCGGACGTCCTTGACGTACTGCTGAATGGCCGAGTTCATCTGCTCGCCCATGTTCAGGTAGCGCCGCAAAAAGCGCGGGCTGAATTCCTGGGTGATGCCGAGCATATCGGGGAGGACGAGGACTTGTCCGTCGCAACCGCTTCCCGCGCCGATGCCGATGGTGGGGCAATGGATGCTCTTGCTCACTTCCGTGGCGAGTTGTGCAGGAATCTTTTCGAATACCACCGAGAAGCACCCGATTTCGTCGAGCATCGTGGCGTCCTTGCGCAGTTGCTCGGCTTCCATGTCCTCCTTGGCGCGTACCGTGTAGGTGCCGAACTTGTAGATGGACTGCGGCGTCAAGCCGAGGTGGCCCATGACGGGAATGCCGGCGGTGAGAATGCGCTCGATGCTTTCGCGCACTTCGCTGCCGCCTTCGAGTTTCACCGCGTGGGCGCCACTTTCTTTCATGATGCGGATGGCCGAATTCAGGGCTTCTTTGGAGTTGCCTTGGTAGGTGCCGAATGGCAAGTCCACCACTACGAGCGCCCGTTTCGCTGCGCGCACCACGCTCGATGCGTGGTAAATCATGTGATCAAGGGTAATGGGCAAGGTGGTCTCGTGACCGGCCATCACGTTGGAGGCGCTATCACCGACCAAAATCACGTCGACACCAGCTTGGTCCACAATGGTGGCCATGGTGTAGTCGTACGCAGTGAGCATGGCGATGGGTTCGCCGTTGGCCTTCATTTCCGCAAGCACTTGGGTGGTGATGCGTTTGGCTGATTTGTGAACGGACATGATTTCAGGTTTTACAGGTGCCGCAGACCAAAGGTATCCAATTCAAATGAATGCGTCAGCCGCGAAGCGCCCGGAATGTGAGGTTGATGCGCGGCTTATGCACCTTCAGTCGCTTGGGCAAGGCGTGGTCAAAATCGCGCTGCATGTTTTCCATGACCAAGAGGTCGCCGTGACCGAGGCTGACCATCCATTTCTCCTTGGTCTGGCGGTGCCGGATGGCGAAGTCCCGCGTCGCTCCAAACGAAACGCTGGCGATGCACGCCGGGTCAATTTCAGGTTCGTTGTCGCGGTGCCACCCCATGGAGTCCACCCCGTTGCGGTACAGGTTGAAGAGGCAGGAATTGAAAATGGGGGCAGCATCACAAAATCCCTGCACCGCATCGCGGAGCTCCAACACCTGTGGCGTGATCGGGCGTTTCGGCCAACGAATGCTGGAGTAGGCGTACGCGGATCCCATCCACGCCGTCAGGCGGGGTTCTAGGTGTTCTTTGCCGTAGACGGTGATGGCGTTTTGCTGCCAGGGAATGTGCGCGTGCCACGCTTCGAACGCTTCACGGGCAAACACGCCGCGCATTACAAAGCACGTCGCAGCCCCTTCACTCAGAATAGTTTCGCTTGCCGTACGATTCATCCCACAACTGGAAAGCCCCCGCCGATCCACCCGATGTAGGCGAGGTAGATGAGCAAGAGGAGGGCGCCTTTCCAGCGGTGGATCAGCCCTTTGTGCATCATCATCACGCCGACCAACAGGGCGACGCCGGTCATCCACCAAAAATCAAATTCCAAGGCTTGCGCATCGACGGGAAGCGGGATGATGCTCGCGCTGATGCCCGCGGCGAGGAATACGTTGAAGATGTTGGAGCCGATGAGGTTGCCAAGCGCCAAGTCCGGCTCGCGCTTGTACGCGGCGATGCCCGAGGCGACGAGTTCGGGTACGCTGGTGCCGAAGGCGACGGCGGTGAGTCCGATGATGTGGTCGCTCACGCCGTTGTTGATGGCAATGCGCCGCGCCCCGTCAACGAACCACTCCGAGCCGTAGAATAATCCCAAGCTCGCCACTGCACATCCGCCCAACAACACGGCCAGCGGCCGGTTGGCATCTTCCATTTCTTCGGCGCGGTCTTCCGTGGGCGTCTCCGTCAACCGCGCTCTCTGGCTGTGGAAATACAGCATGGCCAGCAACGCGACGGCACCCCCCACGAGCACAAGGCCTTCGCTCTGCGTGATCGCCCGATCCCGGGCAAACCACCAGATGCCAAGCGAAGCGGCCATCAGCACGGGCCAATCGCTGCGCATCAACGAGCGGTCGACGCGGACCGGGTCAATCAGGGCGGTCACACCGAGGATGAGCGCCAGGTTGGCGATGTTGGAACCGATGACGTTGCCCACCGTGATGCCGGGGTTGCCTTCCAAGGCCGCCCGGGCCGACGCCATGATTTCCGGTGCCGAGGTGCCGATGGACACGATCGTCAACCCCACAATGACAGGGGGGATGCGCATCTTGATGGCGAGCCCGGAGGCGAATTTGACGAGGTAGTCACCGCTAAGCACCAAGACAACCAGGCCGGCAATCAGAATCAAAAATTCCATTTACTCGGCTTTGGGTGCATCGGCGGAGGATTGGTCCGCCTTCGGTGCATCACTCGGCCGCTTGGGGACCGAGTTCATGGGGTCCATGGAGTTCCGCACCTCGTTGACGTCCTTGCGAATGTCATCGGTGGTGGAGAGGATTTCCCGCTGAATTTGATCGGTGGCGCTGCGAAATTCACGCACGGCCTTGCCCATCGTGCGAGCGAAGGATGGGATGCCCTTCGCTCCGAACAGCAAAAGGTAAACGAGGAACGCAAATACAATTTCCGTCATGCCCATAGCGCGAAGGTACGTCAACATGGCGGGCGATTTTGTTCCCTTTCGCGGGCTAATTTTGTGGGTATGCGAAAACTGAAGGCCACGCTTTTGGCCTGTTTATTCCTGCCACTTCTGCTCTCTGCTCAAGTGGAGGAAGCAACTGCGCCCTATTTCCAACAGGATGTCGACCACCGCATCGAGGCGGCGCGGTGTTCAGTTCCGGTCAAGAAGGCGTAGTAACGGGATTGGAATGGGACGCGGGCGTCCTGAAGTTGCAGGTACCGCTCGTGACGTAAATCCCAGCGGGGAATGTCTGGTACACCCCCAGCCACGTCGGGTTCACCGGTCGTGACCGTAGCCTTCAACCTCGAACGACTCAGTCCCTACCAGGCACTTCGTGAGGACACGTTCTTGCCTTGATGGTCTTCGCGAGTTTATGGCCATTGGGCTGTGATTATTTTTCATACGCCTTGAACGCGAAGTCCATTTCCGTGAACTACTTTGGAATTATGAAAAATTTCTTCGCAGCCAGTGCGATCCTCCTGATGGTCGGGTGTGCACCTGATCCGGCCAAGTTGTTGAGCAATTACAGCACCGAAGGCTTGACCTACGAAAACACGTCGGTCTATTACAACGGCAAACTGGCCGCAACGCTGGCCTCCGTTGAAGTCGCTTTGGACGACGGGAAGCTCGTGCAGGAAGCCACTTTTGTGTTGACGTCGAACGAGTACAACGACATTGCGATCAACATCATCAAGCTGATCCAGCAAAAGAAGGAAGACCCCAATTGGGAAATTGAGGTCGAGCTCAAGCTCTGACGGTCTCAGACCACCTGCGGCTTATTCTTCCGTGAAGTTGTACGACAGGCCAAACGAGAACGTGCGGCCTCGCGTGAAGCTCTGGAAGGTGTATTCATCCCCTTTGAAGGTGTACGACTGCCGGTACTCGGGATCGAGCAAATTGCGGCCTTGCAACTTCAAGGTGAATCGGTCACCCAACGTTTTCGTGACGCTCACGTCGAGTGCACCCCGTGGCTGGTCGTAGACGTCCGGCGTTCCACCAGGTGTAATCAACACCAGCTTCGGTCCGCTCACGTTGAAACCGGCGTTGACCGACAGTCCCAATGAGTCGTTCGCGTAGTTGACGATGCCGTTGACGATGTAAGGCGATTGGCCATACATCGGACGAGTGTCGAGGTGGTCGGGATCCGTCGCTCGGATTTCAATCAGCTCGTCCTCAGCGATGGCCGTGGCGCTTTGGATGTAGGTGGCGTTGAAGGCGACATTGAAGGCCTCGAGCGATTCGCTGAGTGAGCCGAGGTTCTTCTTCAGTTCAAATTCTAATCCACCGAGCTGTGCGCTTGCCACGTTCTTCCACGTGATCTCGGTGTTCGCCGCGGTGGAAATGATGACCTGCTCGATGGGGTCGGTGAAGTGCTTGTAAAACAGGCTGACAGACACCAACTCGCGCAATCCGGGGAATACCTCGAATCGGTTGTCGATGTTCAGGACCTTGGTGCGGTTCAGGTCGGTGTTGCCGGTTTGTTGCTCTTGGATCTCGAAGTCGAACACCGAGAAGGGCGCCTTTTCCCGAAACAAGGGACGGGCAACGCTCTGGCTGGCCGAGAAGCGGTACTGGGTGATTTTCAAGTCCTCCTCAGCGAGTTTCACGGTCATGTTCAACGAAGGCAACACGTCCAGCACGTTCAGTGTGCCGCGGAAGTTGCTTTCCAATTCAGGCAGCAAATCGTCATCGAGCAGCTTGTCGCTTTCCAACAGCATGTCCGTAGCCTCCACGCGGATGCCGCCGTTCAACTTGATGTTTTCACGCGGGTTGAAGTTGACCATGGCGTAGCCACCGAGCACCGTTTGCTGGGCTTCGTAGCTGTTTTGGATGTCCGTATCGTCGCGCAAGTACAGGTAGTTGGTGGCCCCGGAAGACGTGCCGGGAATGATCTCCATGTTGGCAGCGCTGAAGTAGTCGGTGGGGTTGCCGTTGTAGTCGACGCCTTGTGATACAAAGCTGAATCGGTTTTCCGAGTAATCACGCGTGCGCTGGACCATGGAGAGGCCCAAGGCCAGTTTGTTCTCCGGTCCCCATTCCTCCGCGATTGGCTTTTCAAAATTCAATTTCAAATCGAGTGTCGCATTGTCCATGGTGCGGTAAAAACGCGTGGGCGAGGGGTAGAGGTTATCCTGAATGCTGTAGGCCAACTCATCGGAACTTGTCTCCGTCACGGTGAAACCGGGGTAGTATTCGTTCAAATCCTCGCCATCGGCCAGCAGGGCGAGTGCGTCTTCTGTGATGTCGTTGCCGGAGGCATCGCTGTAAACCAAGCCGCCGGGCAGGCTTTCATAGCTGTTGATGAACAAGCGCAAATCCGGGGTGACCTGCTTGCCCTTGGTGTACGAAGCGCTCCACGTGATTTTGTGGTTGACGTTCTCGCTGAGTTCGTGCGTTCCGCGCAATTGGAAGATGTTCATGCTGCGCTCGAGGTAGCGCTGTTGGCGTTGCTCTTGGCCGAGGCCTACCGCATCGCTTGGGTTGACACCGTTCTGGTAGCGCGCGTCATTGATGCCGGAGAGTGTGGGCATGTAGGTGAAGCCGATTTTGCTCGTGGGGCTGATGTTGTAGCCGAGGTTGAAGAGGGCCGATGTGTAGACGGACTGCGTGCCGCGGGTGTCCGTGAATTGTCGTTGGACGTCGAGCTCCGTTTTTTCATCCTCAACACCTGTCAGCAAGAAGCGGCCCGTCGAGCCGTTCTCGTACATGCGGTTCGTGACTTTGTGTTGCAAACCGAAGTTGTAGCCCAATGAGCGCCCTGCGACTTTGATGATGTCGCCGAACGAGAGGCTCTGGGACAGATCCAATGAGGGAGCGCCTTGAACGGGTTCCCACGTGTTGCCGAAGGCCTGCGTCTGGCTGGACAGCAACTGGTTTTGCTCAGCGCGGATGGCCGTCATGAACTCGTTGTTGACTTGACTCAGGTTCTCAATCTCGTCTATGGCGTTGACGATGTTGATGATGGAAGTCTGGCCGCTGCCGCCGCCGATGTCCCCTGCTCCGCTGACACCCAAATCGTTCAGCTGCTGCTCGAATCCGGCCAACACCAACGCATCGTAGTAGTTGGAGTATTGCGGCGATTGGATGGTTGCTCCGTCCACGATGCTCGGGATGTCCAACGTGCCGTTGTCAAAGCCCCACATAGCGGTGCTGCCCACCTCACTCGTGATGAAGTTATCGTTGAACGTGGCATTCGTGTTGAAGCCGGTGGACGTGGAGTAGTTGAAGGTAAAGTTGTCTGGGAAATCCTTGGTGATGACGTTGATGTAAGCCCCCGAGTAGTTGGACGGGAGATTGGCGTTGAGGGTTTTGACGACCACGAGGTTGTCCACTAGGTTTGTCGGGAAGATGTCCATCGACACCGAACTGCGCTTTGGGTCAAGCGAGGGAATCTCGGCGCCGTTTAACGCCGTGCGGATGTAGCGGTCGCTCAATCCGCGCACGACGACGAAGTTGCCAATGGTGTACACGCCGCTTACGCGCTTGATGGCGCTGCTGACGTCGCTGTCGCCGTTTTTCTTGATTTCTTGCGAAGAGACGTAGTCGATCATGGACGTCTCCTTTTTCTTGACGTTTTCCATGTAGACCGCGTTTGCCTTGTTCTGGCGGACTTCGACAACCGCCTCATTGTCGATGGCGATGACCGTGGATTCCAACTCGAAATTCAAGTTGACCGTTTCGTTGCCTGTGATGGTGACCTGCTGCTCCTTTGAATTGTAAGCGATGAAACGACCGATGACGGTGTACGTTCCCGGCGCCAGTCCGGAGAGGGTGTAGTTGCCGTCAAAATCGCTCATGACGCCCGTGCCACCAGGTTCGATCATGATGGTCGCACCGAGCAGGATGTCACCGTTGGCTTTGTCGGTGACGGTTCCGGTGATGGTGCCTTGGCCCAAGGCGCTGATGGATGCGATGAGGCCGCAAAGGGCGAGCAGGTAAGTCTTCATTCAGGCAGGTTTACGATTGGCCCAAAACCAGAGAAAGAGGCACCAAGACGGCGCCTCTTTCTGGATTGGGTATGTGAGTCGGTTACTCAATAATCAATTTCGAATAGTGGGTGCGGAGGCCGTCGGACACCGTGACGATGTACAGACCTGCGTCCACGTTGGTCAAGTCAACAGGGAGCTGCTGACCAGCGCTCAATGCTTCGATGCTCTGGAACACGCGCTTTCCGTTCAAGTCAACCACTTGAATGGTGGCGTGCGATGCATTCCAATCGCTGGTGATGATGAACTGACCGTTGGTCGGATTCGGGAATACCACGAGCGCGCTGGCTTCCGCTTGGGCGATGTTCGTGCTGCACCCGATGAATCCTCGGTTGGACAGCATGGACCAGCCTTCCAACCACGTGCAGTCGCTCGCAGGGTCAAAGGCACCGGCGAAGGTGACGTCGTCGAACCATTCCATGGTTGGGTTGGCTCCAGCAGGAACGTCGCTGTTTGGAACCAAGTCCAAAAGACCAGAACCTTCTTCAACGACCCAGCTCAATCCAGTGGCTGCAACCGCGTTGTTGTTGGCGGCGAAAGATGCTTGGAACGCGGCAGCTGAAGTGGTCGCTGCTTCCGTCGAGTCGGCTTCGCTGGCCCAACCTGAACCCATGGTGATTTTGAACAGGTCGCTTGCTGTGGCGTCGAGGCCCAAGCTGGTGCAGGCGTCAAAGACGTTGCCCGCGAAGGCTACTTCGTTGTTCTCGAAGCGAGCGTATGCGTCCTCACCCGAGGCGAGGTTTTCGATGTCGATGCCCTTGCCCCAGTTGTAGAAGATGGAGTTGTGGTATTCACCGCCCGCGTTGTCACGCAAGGTGAGGGCACGCTTGCCAGCGTCAGCACCACGGCCGATGTAAGTTGCGTTGTAAATAACAGGGTGTGCGTAAGGCATGCCGTCCTCAGGATCTGTGCCGCCGTCGTGTTCACCGCCGCGGTCGCCTTCGCCTTCTTCCTGGATGGTGCACCAGAACTGGCCGTATCCGCGCCATCCTTCGTCGTAGTCGAACGAGTCGTCGCCGCAAAATGCTGTGACCACGTGCTTGATGGAAGCTGTACCACCGAAGAATTCCACGCCGTCGTCGGCATTGGAGATGACTTCAACGTAGTCAAGCGTCGTGCCTGAGCCGACACCTCCGAGCGTAAGGCCGTTGATTTCGTTGCCCGCACCGATGTCCGTACCGCCGTGGCGAATGCTGACGTACGTCATGGATCCGCTGCTGTCGGCATCGTCGGATCCACCGTACAGACCGCGTGATTCGGTATCTGGAATGCCTTCGATTTGCGTTTCACCGGGAGATGAGTTCAAGGTGGCGTCGCCCAAAATTATGACACCGCCCCACTGGCCGCGGACATTGTAAGGTGTAGACCCGTCCAACGCGTCCGCCTCAAACGTGAAGATGATGGGAGCATCAGCC
>DJYV01000067.1 GCA_002448555.1 Flavobacteriales bacterium UBA6969 | reverse complement strand
ATCGAGGTCATCATCTCGGACCAGAAAATGCCCAAGCTGAGTGGGGTGGAGTTTTTTGAACTCATCGCGCCCGATTACCCCGACCCGGTGCGCATGCTCCTCACTGGCCACGCGGATATCGATGCGGTCATCGACGCCATCAACAAAGGGCAGATTTACAAGTACATCGCGAAGCCCTGGAATGAATCCGAGTTGCGTGATCTGGTGAATGAGGCATCGCAATTGTACCACGACCGCCAGGCCATCGTGCTGCGAGGCGAGGACTTGCAGGACCGCATGAGCAGAGCCGAGCAGGAGGCCGTGAAAATCCAATCCCTCACAGCGGGGAAAGACGCACTTTCTTCAGAAGAGACGGCCCGTGTGTTTGACCTGGCCAATGCCATTCAGCGCCTGCTGCAGGCGTAATCAGCTGATGTACTTGAAGTCCTCGCCGGGTTGGATGTTCTTCAACGTGGCGAGGATCAACTTGATGCAGTTCTCGACGTCGTCGCGGTGGACCATCTCAACGGTGGTGTGCATGTAGCGCAGAGGCAAGCTGATCAACGCACTGGCCACGCCTTTGTTGGAGTAGGCAAACGCGTCGGTATCGGTGCCGGTGAAGCGGCTGGCGGCCATACGCTGCAACGGAATTTTCTCCGCGTCGGCGGTGTCGATGATGCGCTGCAAGAGGTTGTTCTGGACGGCTGGTCCGTAGGTTACGCCCGGACCTTTGCCCGCAGCCACATCCCCGTTATCGATTTTGTTCATCATCGGCGTGTGGGTGCAGTGAGTGACGTCGGTTACGATGGCTACATCCGGTGAAATTCGCTCAGCAATCATCTGCGCCCCGCGCAATCCAATCTCCTCTTGAACCGAATTGGTGATGTAAAGGCCAAACGGCAGCTTGACGCCTTCCTCGTGCAACAGGCGAGCCACTTCCGCAATCATGAATCCGCCGGCTCGGTTGTCCAGTGCACGAGCGACGTACCAGTCCTTATTCAAAACCATGAAGGTGTCCTCGTAGGTGACCACGCACCCGACGTGGATCCCCATCTTCTCAACTTCATTCTTGTCCTTGGCGCCCACATCGAGGAAGATGTTTTTCATCGTTGGTGCCTCCTCTTTGCCCGCTTTGCGGGTGTGGATGGCGGGCCAACCAAAGACGCCTTTTACGATGCCTTTCGGCGTGTGAATGTCGACACGCTTGGACGGCGCGATCTGGTGGTCGCTGCCTCCGTTGCGCTTCAGGTAGATGTATCCGTCGGCGGTGATGTAGTGAACAAAGTAGCTGATCTCATCGGCGTGGGCTTCGATCACCACCTTGTAGGGGGCGTTGGGATTGACCACGCCAACGACTGTGCCGTAGGTATCGATAATGTGCTCGTCGATGTACGGGCGGATGTAGTCCAACCACAGTTGCTGCCCGCTGCTTTCGAATCCGGTTGGGCTTGCGTTATTGAGGTATGCCTCGAGGAATTTCTCCGAAGCTTTATTGAGAATCGTCTTCTTTGCCATTGCACAAAAATACCGGCCGGCGCAGCGGAGTTTACGCTGGCCGGCCGGATTGATTTCAACAAAGATTTCACCCGAAGGTGCACCCGCGGGTAATCACAGTGTGTAGCCGTTCTTTTCGATGAGGTCCATGGCGATCAATTGACGTGCCTCTTTCGGATTGATGTCCTCGGTTTTACAGAATCGCTTCATGCCCATGAGCATCATCTTCAGTTCATCGCCTTCGGCAAAACTGAGGAGCGCTTCCTTGCCTGCACTGTGAATCCATTCGCTGGCTTCGTAGGTGTAGGCGTTCATGATGGCGAGCTGCACAGCGAGGTCATCCGTCCCGCCTTTTTGCTGTGCCAGCTTCTGCACGCGCAATACCGTGGATTCGATGGTGTACGTCCAAATGGCCATATCGGCGATGTTCATGAGAATTTCCTGCTCTTTGGCCAGGCTCATCATGAGCTTCTGCACAGCCCCACCGGCCACCAACAAGATGGCCTTTTTCAGGTTGGCGACGTAGGCCAATTGCCGCTCGAAGGGATCGCTGGATGACGCGGTCATATCCGGCACCCCGGTCAGCTCGTTGGCCACTGCCATGGCGGGGGTCATCAAATCCATCTCGCCCTTCATGGCCTTCTTGAGGATCATGTCCACCGTGAGCATGCGGTTGATCTCGTTGGTACCCTCGAAGATGCGGTTGATCCGCGCGTCACGGTAGGCGAGTTCAGCCCGGCTTTCCGCGCTGTAGCCCATGCCGCCGTGGATTTGCACAGCTTCATCGACGCAATAGTCGAGGACTTCGGATCCCAACACCTTCATCATGGCGCACTCGGGTGCGAAGTCCGCGATGCCCTTGAGCGTGGCTTCGCCGTGGTCCATGCCGCCCGCCTTGAGCGCAGCGATGGCATCGTCGATGTTTTGCGTGGCCCGGTAGATGGCCGACTCGCAGGTGTACAAGCGGATGGCGCTTTCGGCGAGTTTATAGCGGATGGCGCCGTACTTCGAAATGGGCCGTCCAAATTGCTCGCGCTCATTTGCGTACCGGGTGGAGTGGGAGCAAGCGTCTTTCGCCGCACCGAGCACTGCACCGCCTAGTTTGATGCGGCCGATGTTCAGGATGTTGACCGCGATTTTGAATCCTTGTTCGCGCTCGTAGAGAAGATTTTCCACCGGCACGTGCACGTCGTTGAAGAAGATTTGGCGGGTTGAGGACCCTTTGATACCCATCTTCTTTTCCTCCGGATTTTTCGTGATGCCTTCGGCGTGGCCGTCGACGATGAACGCCGTAAGTTTTTCGTCGTCATCAATCTTGGCAAACACAATCATCACGTCTGCGAAGCCTCCGTTGGTGATCCACATCTTCTGGCCGTTTATGATGTAGTGCTTGCCGTCCTCGGAAAGGCGGGCTTTGGTTTTACCGCTGTTCGCATCGGAACCGGCGCTGGGCTCCGTCAAACAGTAGCAGCCTTTTAGTTCGCCGGAGGCCAACCCCGGCACCCACTTTTTCTTCTGTTCTTCATTGCCGTAGTAGAGGATGGGCAACGTGCCGATGCCTGTGTGGGCGCTGAAGCTCACGCTGAAGGCGTGCGCGCCGCCAATGGCTTCGGTGATGAGCATGGTGGTCTTGAAATCCAAGCCCATGCCGCCGTATTCCTCCGGAACTGAGCTGCCGAGTAGTCCCAGTTCACCGGCTTCGCGCATCAGGCTGGGAACGAGGCCTTCCTCTTGGTTGTCGATTTCTTCGAGCTTGGGTAGGATGCGTTGTTCGACAAAGTCCAACGTCATCTGCTTCATCATCAATTGCTCCTCCGTCCACACTTCAGGGATGAAGATGTCGGCGGCTGCGGTGGGGCGGATCAAAAATTCACCGCCTCGAATCGCTGTTGAGTTTTCAGACATCTGATCAAGTTTATGCGTTCAAGTATTCAAAAACGCCGGCGGCTCCTTGACCGGTGCCGACGCACATGGTTACCATGCCGTAGTTGGCTTGGCGGGATTTCAATTCGTGCATCATTTGCACGGTCAGCTTGGCACCGGTGCATCCCAATGGATGGCCCAATGCAATGGCGCCCCCGTTCGGGTTGACCATTGCCTGGTCCAGCCCGAGCTCTTTCACCACCGCAACGGACTGCGAGGCGAAGGCTTCATTCAATTCCACGGCACCGAGGTCCTGCGCGGTGATGCCGGCTTTTTCCAATGCTTTCGGTACGGCGTGGATGGGGCCAACCCCCATGATGCGCGGTTCCAAGCCGCTCACGTGGTAGCTGGCCAAGCGCACAATGGGCTCGACGTTGAGTTCCTTAAGCATGCGCTCGGACACCACGAGCACGAAGGCCGCGCCGTCCGATGTTTGGGAACTGTTCCCCGCCGTGACCGAGCCACCTTGGGCGAAAACGGGCTTCAAACGAGCTAGGCCTTCCAGGGTAGAGTCGCGGCGCACGCCTTCATCGGTGTCGACGACGTGGGTGCGCTCTTGGCGTTTTTCGTTTTCATCGAGGTAGACCTCGTTGACGGTGATGGGGGCGATGCCCGGTGCAAATCGCCCGGCGTCGATGGCCGCCGCTGCACGCTGATGGCTTTCGAGCGCGAAGGCGTCTTGATCGTCCCGGGAGACGTTGAAGTCTTTTGCGACCGCTTCTGCCGTGAGCCCCATGCCCCAGTACCAATCTGGATTGGCTTTCGCAACGCGGGCATTGGGAACGATGCGCCACCCACCAAACGGGATGGGGGACATGGTCTCGATGCCGCCGGCGAGGATGCAATCGGCCAGTCCGGCGTGGATTTTGGCGGATGCGATGGCGATGGTTTCCAAACCGGAGGCACAGTAGCGATTCACGGTCATGCCCGGCACCTTGTCGGTGTCGAGCCCCATCAAACTTACCATGCGACCGATGTTCAGGCCTTGCTCGGCCTCCGGAGTGGCATTGCCGACAATGACATCGTCGATGCGTTCCTTGTCCAATTGCGGAAAGTCGGAGAGCAGCTTTCGAATCACTTGCTCACCTAAATCATCCGGTCGGACAAAGCGAAAGGTGCCTTTGCCGGATTTACCAACGGGCGAACGGTAGCCTCCTATGATGTATGCATTCATGGCGATTAGTTTCTCAAGATTTTACCCTTCTGAATCAGGCTTTGCATGCGCTCAAGGGTTTTGCGTTGCATGCACAGGGAGACAAACGCTTCGCGTTCGAGATCGAGTAGGTACTGCTCCGAGACGGCCGTGCGTGCACTGAGGTCGCCTCCGCACATTACGTAGCCGAGTTTCTCGCTGATCAATTGGTCGTGCTCAGAGATGTAGTTGCCGCTCTTCATGCTGTGCGCACCGACGTACACGATGCCGAGGCCTTCTTGGCCGGCGACGGTGATGCCTTTGCGTTGCAGCGGCTGGGTGTAGCCAGCCTCAGAAAGCTCAATGGCGGCCCTCTTGGCCCGGGCGAGTTGGTCGCGGCGGTTGACGACGACTTCGTCGATGCCTTCCCGCAGGTAGCCCAGTTCAAAGGCCTCGTGCGCCGAAGTGGCGACTTTGGCTTGTCCGATGGTGAGGAAGCGGTCGCGCAGGCGGTTAATGCGCATGTCCCCGTCGTGCATCTCGTCGTTCAAGCGCAGCACGAACTCTTTGGTGCCGCCCCCCCCTGGGATGAGCCCGACGCCAAATTCCACAAGCCCCATGTAGGTCTCCGCGTGGGCGATGACCTTGTCGGCGTGGAGGCACATCTCACAACCGCCACCCAAGGCGAGCTGGTGAGGGGCCACAATGACCGGAATACCGGAGTAGCGCAGGCGCATGACGGTGTTTTGGAACATCCGAATGGCGTAATTCAACTCATCGTATTCCTGTTCCACGGCCATCATGAAGATCATGCCCACATTGGCACCGGCGCTGAACTGCGCCCCTTCGTTTGATATGACCACGCCCCGCCATGCATCGTCGGACTCGGCGAGGTCAATGGCCTTGTTTACCCCCTCGAGCACTTCTGCACTGATGGAGTTCATCTTGGTGTGGAAGGCAACATTGAGGATGCCGTCGCCCAAATCCTGAATGGTCGTTCCCGAATTGGACCAGACCGTGGCCGAATCGGGTAGCCAAGCCAATGACAGCCGGCCTTCTTGTCCTCCGACGGTCTCGTAAGCACCAGTGCGGGGGTCCCAGCATTGACGCACGCCGTTGACGTTGCGGTAGAAGGTGCCTTCGCCTTGGTCCTTGAACGTTTCAATCCACGCTGGAACTGCAAGTCCTCGGTCGGCGATGGCCTTGAGGCCGTCTTCGAATCCGATGGCATCCCAGCTTTCAAACGCACCCAATTCCCAACCGAAGCCGGCGCGCAAGGCGTCATCGATGCGGTACGGTTCGTCAGCGATTTCCGGAACACGGTTCGACACGTACGCGAACACATCAGCGAAAATCCGGCGGTAAAAGGTGCCGGCCTCGTCCTGTCCGTTAAACAGCAATTTGGTGCGTTGCTCCAGGTTGTCCACGGCTTTGGCCATGTCCAACGTGGCAAACTTGGCTTTGACCTTGGGCCGGTATTCCAAGGTTTTCAAGTCGAGTGCGAGGATTTCACTCTTGCCTTGGTCGTTTTTGACCTTTTTGTAAAACCCTGCACTGCTTTTCGACCCCAAGAGGTTGTTGTCCACCAAGTGCTTGACGAAATCTGGCGTCTGAAACACCTCGGCCCGCTCGTCGTCCGGGCAATTGGTCGCCACGCCGTTGGCCACGTGCACCAAGGTATCCAATCCGACTACGTCACACGTGCGGAACGTGGCGCTCTTGGGTCGGCCCATCGCCGGTCCAGTGAGCTTATCGACGGCTTCCACGGAGAGGCCCATTTCGCTGACGGTGTGGAACAAGGCCTGAATGGCAAAAACGCCCACGCGGTTGGCGATGAAAGCCGGAGTGTCCTTACAAACCACGACTTGCTTGCCCAAAATGCGTTCGCCGTAGGCCTCCAAGAAGGATAGCACTTCGGGTTTGGTCTTGGGCCCCGGGATGATTTCCAAAAGGGGCAGGTAACGCGGTGGGTTAAAAAAGTGCGTGCCGCAGAAGTGGGCTTGGAAATCTTCGGATCGTCCTTCACTGAGTTGGGCCAAGGGGATACCCGATGTGTTGCTAGTGATAAAGGTCCCGGGCGTGCGGAATTGCTCGACGCGTTCGAAAAGCTGCTGCTTGATGTCCAATCGCTCGACGACGACTTCGATGATCCAATCGCAGTGGGCGATCTGGGCCAAATCATCGTCAAAATTGCCCGTCGTGATGCGTTGTGCAAAACGCTTCGAATACAAGGGCGACGGGTTGGATTTGATGGCGGCCTTGAGGTGGCCGTCGGCGATGGCATTCCGTGGCCCTTCGGCTGAGGGCAGGTCGAGCAGGAGCACTTCGGACCCGGTCTGGGCGAGGTGGCACGCGATGCGTGATCCCATCACGCCGGAGCCCAACACGGCTGCGCGCTTGATTTTGTGAAAAGGAATAGCGGGTGTACTCATGGTGTTCAGGAATGATCAGGAGTGGGGGATGCGTCCGAGGGGACGAGCGCCTGTGGGTTGTCGAGGATTTCGTTCAGCCGTCGCATTTCATTCAGCAACCGATCGACGGCTTCGGCTCCAAGCAGCTCACGCAACCGCTGGTTTACGGTCACGACCAGGTCTCGGGCTTGCCTGCGGGCGTTCACCCCGGCTGCTGTCAAGAAAACGCGCATCATGCGCCGGTCGTGCGCATCTGGCCGGCGTTCGATCCAGCCGATTTCTTCCAGTCCTCGGAGGGAGCGAGACAAGCTGGTAGACTCCATACCCATCTTCGGTCCGAGTTTCGTTGACGGCGTGCCCGAGCGCTCGGTGTGGAGCAGAATAAATACGTAGGAGAATGGAATGCCGCGCCGCTCGGCTTCATTCGCATACAGCTTGGAGAGTTTGGTCCATCCCCAGCGCAAGTGAAAATCAATGGTTTCTTGTGGCTTCACGTGTCCAAGGTACGCAAAACTTCCTATGCATGCATAGCATTTTCACGGACGCAGGCGAATCGATGTGAAACCGCAATCAGGGCTGTGCCATGCGGCCGTCCTTTAGGTGCAAACGGGCATCGCCGCGCTGGGCCATGGCGTCATTGTGTGTGACCACGACAAAGGTTTGGCCCTCCCGGTCACGCAATTCAATGAATAGCTCAAACAAGGAGTCGGCGTTTCCGGAATCGAGGTTGCCCGTGGGTTCATCCGCCAGCACAACGTCTGGCTCATTCATAAGCGCCCGGGCGGCGGCTACGCGTTGTTGTTCCCCACCGCTGAGTTGATTGGGGAGGTGGCGAAGGCGGCTTCCTAGTCCCAAATCTTTAAGCAATCGTTCTGCGCGGTCTTTGTGCCGGCTCGAATCGTTGCCTTGAATCCAGGCGGGCATGAGCACGTTTTCGACCGCGGTGAATTCGGGCAGCAACCGATGAAACTGAAAAATGAATCCGATGCGCTGGTTTCGAAAAGCTGAAAGCGCGTTGCCCTTCAATCCGTCCACCCGGGTCCCGCCGATGGTGAGGGAACCGGCATCGGGGGCATTGAGGGTTCCGAGGATTTGGAGTAAGGTGGTTTTTCCCGCTCCGCTGGCACCCGAGATGGAGGTGATTTTGTGTTTTTCAATGTCCAAGTCGACGCCGCTCAATACGGTAACCTGTCCGTATGACTTTGTGATTCCGCGGGCCTCGATCATGATTTCATTCATGGTTGCAAACTACGACGGAAACGGGCGCTGTGTTTGCTACCTTTGCCCCGCATTTTAAACGATTCATCGCATGAACATTCACGAGTACCAAGGCAAGTCTATTTTGAAGAGTTTCGGTGTGGCTATCCAAAATGGCTACGTTGCTGATACGCCCGATGCCGCCCACGAGGTGGCGGTCAAATTGGCTGAGGAGACCGGTACCGGTTGGTTTGTTCTGAAAGCCCAGATTCATGCCGGTGGACGCGGAAAGGGAACCGTGACTGAAACAGGTTCACACGGCGTTGTTTTGGCCAAGGGGCTGGATGAGGTAAAAGGAAAAGCTGCGGGCATCCTCGGTGGCCATTTGGTCACGGCGCAAACCAATGCCAAGGGAAAGCAAGTCAACAAGGTGTTGATCGCAGAGGATGTGTACGGCCCCGGAGACAGTGAGCCGAAAGAAATTTACATGAGCGTATTGCTCGACCGGGCAAATGGCCGAAACATCATCATGTACTCGCCACAAGGGGGCATGGACATTGAAGCGGTTGCAGAGGAGACCCCGGAATTGATCTTCAAAGAATCCATCGACCCTACGTTGGGCCTGCAAGGGTTCCAAGCGCGTCGCATTGCATTTAACCTTGGGCTGAGCGGCAAGGCGTTCAAGGAGATGGCCAAATTCGTCAACGCTTTGTACAACGCCTATGTTGGCAGCGACGCGACGATGTTTGAAATCAACCCCGTTTTGAAGACAGCGGATGACCGCGTCATTGCCGTAGACTCGAAGGTTTCTTTGGACGGCAACGCCCTCTACCGCCATCCGGATTATGCCGCCATGCGCGACACCACCGAAGAGGATCCCACCGAAGTAGAAGCGGATGAGGCGGGCCTCAACTACGTCAAACTGGATGGCAACGTGGGCTGCATGGTCAACGGCGCGGGCCTGGCCATGGCGACCATGGACATCATCAAGCTGAGTGGCGGTGAGCCCGCTAACTTCCTCGACGTGGGAGGAACGGCCGATGCGGCGCGTGTGGAGAAGGCCTTCCGCATCATCCTCAAGGACCCAGCTGTGAAGGCGATTCTGGTGAACATTTTCGGTGGAATCGTGCGCTGCGACCGCGTAGCGCAGGGCGTCGTGGACGCCTACCGCAACATGGGCAACATCGATGTGCCCATCATCGTTCGCCTTCAAGGAACCAATGCAGAAGAGGCAAAGCGTTTGATCGACGAGTCGGGCCTGGAAGTCAAGTCAGCGATTTTATTGAAGGAAGCGGCGGAAGCCGTGGCCGAAGTACTGGCCTGATCGTCTTTTTTAATCCTCGACCTTTTCAATGGTGAGGATGCCGTCCCGAATGGGCAACAACGTCGTGCGAATGCCGCTGCGTTTTGCCCATTCGGCGCATACGGACTCGAGGTGTGCGCTGGTGGCGTCTCCGTCCGTGCGTGAAGGAAGGACTTTGCCCCACCACAGTACGTTGTCCACCAAAATCCATCCGCCGCGGCGTACAAGGGGCAAACACTGTTCGACGTAATTGCCGGTTCGGGGCTTGTCGGCATCAATCCATACCAAGTCGTAGGGTCCCTTCAGCTGAGGTAAAACCGCCGAGGCTTCTGCGTTGTGCCGGTGGACGCGTGCGCCAATGCCCGCCTTCTCCCAAAATTCGTCCTGAATGGCGTTCAATTCATCGTTTGGCTCCACGGTGTCGATACGACCATCGGAGGCCAAACCAGCGGCCAAGCAGATGGTCGAATAACCGGTGTACGTACCGAGCTCCAACACCCGTTGTGGCTTCACCATGCGGCTCCAATTTTGCAGAAACTTGCCTTGAATGGGGTCGCTGAGCATCTGCGGGGTTAACACTGTTTGCCACGTTTTTCGCCGCAATTCAGCCAATACGGCGTCCTCTTCCGTACTGTGGCTCACTGCGTATGCGAGTAACTCATTATCAAGTTGATGGGGGTCTACCACGAATCGTTCATTTGTCGCAAAGGTCAGCCTTTGCAATTGGATTCGCACATGATGCGTTACGAGAACCTTGTTGAGACCTTTGAAAAACACAATCGCCGTTCAGGTCGCTTCAAGTACCTTCGCGCCGTCATGGCACGCCAAAAGAAAAGCAAGCGATACCGGTTCGGTGAGGGGGGCATGGTGTTCAGCACTGCCGCCGGTTGGACGCCCGAAACGGACGAGCAAGAATCAACGGGATCGCTCGACCCCAAGGCGACGACCCTCTACGTGAGCTTGGATCGCAAGCAACGAGCCGGCAAGCCGGTGACGATGGTCGAGGGACTGGAGCACGATGGGATGGCGTTGATGACGATGGGAAAAGAATTGAAGGCGCTTTGCGGCGCTGGCGGGGCGGTCAAGGAAGGGGCCATCCTCGTGCAAGGTGACCACCGCGATAAGGTGATTAATTTTCTTGAAACTAAAGGCTTCCGCATCAAACTCAAAGGAGGATGAGCGAGACGAAACCCAAACGAGAAGAGGAACAGGTGGATCCATACAACGGGCTGCCCTTGTATTTTGCCAAGACCCTCGCGAGCCTCGAAGACTTCCTCGAAAAGGAATTGGTCGAACTCGGATGCGTTGGGGTGAAACAAGCGAAGCGCGGGGTGGAATTTCATGCCGACATGGCCACGCTTTTTCGCGTGTGCCTTAGCAGCCGTTTTGCGCTGACCGTGCTGCGGCCGGTATTGTCTTTCGACGCCCAAAACCCGGACGCGCTGTACGACGAAGCCAAGCGCTGGGACTGGGGTGCCATCATGACACCGCAATCGTCATTCGCTATTGATGTCACGGTGCATTCTTCGGTGTTCACCCACTCGCAGTTCGCCATGTTGCGGCTGAAGGACGCCGTGGTGGATCACTTCCGCGAGTTCTCCGGATTGCGCCCGGGCATAAACAAAGAGGATCCGGACATCCGTATCCACCTGCACATTGCCCACACGACTGTCACGATTTCGTTGGACGCTGCGGGCCGACCTTTGAGCCGCCGCGGCTACCGACCAGCGGGCGCCAAAGCTCCGTTGAACGAGGTGTTGGCGGCTGGCTTGATGGCCCATGCGGGATGGAAACCCGGAATCCCGCTCTACGATGCTATGTGCGGCTCCGGCACGTTCACGCTGGAGGCTGCCCTTTGGGCCGACGGCTTCCCCATCCAATGGCACCGCCGCAAATTCGCCTTCATGGATTGGCGGGGATTTGATGAGGACGAGTGGTGGAGCGTACGCGATGCCCTAAAGGAAGCGCGTGAGCCAGTGGAGACGCCGATTTTTGCGAGTGACCGCGACTTCGCCGCCATCTCCCAAACCCGACAGGCGCTGGCCAACATGGAGTTGGCAGGACGTGCGGAGTTGGGCCGGATGGATTTTTTCAAATTAAAGCCGCGCTCCGAATCGGGGTTGTTGGTGTTGAATCCGCCCTATGGTGAGCGCTTGCCCTTGGAAGATGCGCCGGCCTTTTACAGCCAAATCGGCGACGCTTTGAAGGCCAATTGGTCCGGCCATTCTGCGTGGATTATCTCGTCCGATGTCGAAGGCTTGAAGCGGGTGGGCCTCAAAACCAAACGCCGCATCAAGTGCTTCAACGGTCCGATGGAGTGCCGCTGGATGGGGTGGGACCTCTACCAAGGCACGGGCGATGCACCGGCCGCGCCGGCGCCGAGCGCACCAGAAGAAACCGAAGCATAAAAAAACGGCCCCCGATTGGGAGCCGTTCCGAATTCGGTTGTCGTTTTGTTAACGCACCACGAGCTTCGAAGCCCATCGGCCCGAGGCGGCGGTGAATTGAACCGTGTACACGCCGGGTGAAAGGGTGCTGATGTCCAAGGTGGGGTTGTTTTGCTGAACCGGAACCTGAAGCGTTTCACGTCCCAGCGCATCGGTGAATGTCGCTGTACCAGAATCTGTTGTGCCCAGTTGGACGGCGGCAGTCGCAGGGTTGGGGAACAGGCTGAGTTCCTGCGCAGGTAACCACTCGCTGATGCCGTTGATGAAACCGCTCACGATGTCCTCCGCGTAGCGCGGCTCAATTTTGTACTCCTCGAAGGTGTAGTGGATGCATCCCGTAATGGAGTAATACTCGTCCTGGATCCAACCGTCTTCCGGCAAGTACATGTAGTCGTTGGTTTTGACTTCACCGCTGCCGTCGTCGAAGATGGCTTCACCGTAGTCGGCATCGGGGTTGGTGCAAATGGCGTTCACGATTTGCACAAGGCAACCTTCGTAGGCTTCGCTGGAAGCCAATTCGCCGGTCGTCACGATTGAAGGGGTAGGTAGGTCGTTGCCCGAGCTAACGGTTTCGAAGTAGCTGATGTTCACCAATTCGGTTACGTCGTAGTACTCAGCAACCTCGCCTTCGATGATGATTTCATCGCCGATTTCAGGCGCTTGGGTGTTGTCGTATACGAAGATGCCGTTCCACGGTCCTTCGCCGTCTTGGATGAAGTAGCCGATGACGCCTGACGTGGCCGACGTGACGTTGTTGGCGGTGACGATGCCCGTGGTGGTCACAGACAACCCGACCAGCGGTGAGCTGAACAACTCGCCTTGGATTTCGGCGATGGTGTTCGTCACGGCTTGGGCCGATGCATTTGTTTGAAGTCCGAAGGCCAATCCGAGAGCGAGGCCCAGCGCGTAAATGTGTTTCATGAGGAGGATTTTGTGAATGTACCTTTGAAGGGCAAAGAGAAATGAAAAATCACGAAACACAAAATGCGCCCGGTCGCATGTTCATTACCGGCGCGACGTCGGGTTTTGGAGAGGCCGTCGCGCGCATGGCTGCGCGATTGGGGTATGCCTTGGTATTGACTGGGCGACGGGCAGATCGGTTGAAGGCCTTGCAGGCTGAATTGGGCGACGCGGTGCGGCACGTGCTGTGTTTTGATGTGCGCGACCGAGAAGGGACGGCCGAAGCCATCCAGCGGTGCAGCGCCGACTTCATCCCAACGGTTCTCGTCAACAACGCCGGTCTGGCCGTGGGGCGCGAGCCCATCGACCAAGGCGTCTACGACGATTGGGACCGAATGATTGACACCAATGTCAAAGGCTTGCTCAACGTGACGCGCGAATGGACACCGCACATGGCGCCCGGTTCCCGCATCATCAACATCGGCAGTGTGGCCGGGCGCCAAGCCTATCCGGGCGGGGCGGTGTACAACGCATCCAAGTTTGCCGTGCACGGATTGACCCAAGCCATGCGCATGGACCTCCTGCCGCGGGGCATCCAAGTGGCACAGGTGGCCCCGGGAGCTGCCGAGACGGAATTCAGTGTGGTGCGGTTTAAAGGCGACGAGGTGGCGGCCAATGCGGTGTACGGGGGATACACGCCCCTTTCCGCAGAAGACGTGGCCGATGCGGTGATCTACATCGCGACGCGGCCTGAACACGTCAGTATCCAAGATGTTTTGATCATGCCGGCTGCGCAAGCCAGCGCGTACCATTTTCACAAATCATGAAGACGAAAACACAGTTCTTGTGCTGGGGCCTCTTGTGCTTGGTCGGAACGTTCGCTTGGACCGGTTGTTCCTTTCAGTCGGAACGTGTGGACCTGGTGGTGCACAACGGGATCGTGTTGACCCTCGATGGAGCCAACACGGTGGCACAGGCCGTTGCCGTGGACAGCGGTCGCATTGTTGCGGTCGGTCCTGAGCGGGCCATACTAAATAAGTATGCAGCCGATCAGTCCGTGGACTTGCGCGGAGGGGTGCTGACGCCAGGATTGATGGATGGACACGCCCATTTAATTGGGTATGCCGACGGGCTGCTTGAGGCCAATTTATTCGGCACCACCAGCTGGGAGGATGCGGTCGAACGGGTCGTTCAGCAACAAGCAGAATGGCCGAGCGAGTGGGCCGTAGGCCGGGGATGGGACCAAAACGACTGGGACAGCCAAGCGTTCCCTGATCGCACCCTGCTCGATGCCAGCTTTCCGGACCAGCCTGTCGCGTTGGAACGCATTGACGGGCACGCGCTGATCGTGAATGACGAAGCGTTGCGCCGTGCGGGCCTACTCGGTGGAGCGGTGCCGGTCGTGGAAGGGGGGGAAGTGGTGCTCGATGCGGGCGGTGTTCCAACGGGCGTTCTGATTGACAATGCGTGCGGATTGGTCAGCAGCATCATTCCTCCTCACCCGGAGCCTCGGAGGCTGGAGGCGTTGATGGAGGCACAAGCAAATTTGCTCGCTCACGGGATTGTTGGGGTGACCGATGCCGGCTTGTCACCGGCTGAAATTGAACGGATCGATGCGCTGCAGCAATCCGGTGCACTCAAGCTGCGCGTGAACGCGTTGGTTTCAGCGAGCGACGAAAGCATTGCTTGGCTGGTGGACTCCGGCCGGCGAATCGAGGACATGCTGGTCGTGAACGGTGTCAAGTTCTACATGGACGGTGCGTTGGGCTCACGGGGTGCACTGCTCCGACAGCCGTACAGCGATCGCACCGGTTGGTTTGGTTTGGCAACCCAACGTGAACAGGAATTCAAGCGTCAAATTGAGACGCTTCATGGGCATGGCTTGCAGGCCGCCACGCATTGCATCGGCGATTCGGCGACGGCATTGGTGCTGGACGCCTACGCTGATGTCCTTGAAGGGCCCAATGACCTGCGGTGGCGCATCGAGCATGCGCAGGTGGTTTCCGAGGAGGACGTGGCACGGTTCGGCGGCTACAGTGTCATCCCATCGGTGCAGCCGACGCACGCGACAAGCGACATGTACTGGGCGGGTGAACGGTTGGGAAGGAATCGGATTCGCCGCGCGTATGCCTACCAGGAGTTGTTGCAAGCGTTGGGAATGACGGCCCTCGGAACGGATTTTCCAGTGGAAGACATCGATCCGCGCAAAACATTCGCCGCAGCCGTGGCACGTATGGATGCAGACGGCTACCCGGTGGGAGGCTTCCAGCCGGAGAACGCATTGACCCCGCAACAGGCCTTGCGAGGTATGACCCAATGGGTGGCGTTGGCCCAATTTCAGGAAAACGCCTTGGGTACAATCGAGGTCGGCAAGTGGGCAGACTTCACGTGGATGGATCGGAATTGGCTGGAGGTGGATGCGCAATCCGTGCGTAGAACACGTATATATGGAACCTGCATCGCAGGTGAGTGGCACTATTTGGAATCAGAGCGTCCATGAAACAAACCATCCTGCGCTCCCCGTTGACGTGGCTGTTGGTGGTTTTTGCCGTGGGGGTAGCCATCGGCATCGCCGAATTGACGCCCGAACGGAGCTTGCCTGTTATTCAACCGCATCAACTAAACCCCGCTCTGGTCGATCCGGCACTGTGGTCCAATGAGGATCACCGCATCCTGGATTTCGAACTGGTCAATCACTTGGGCGACAGCGTCAGGTTGAGTGATGTTGCAGGTGAAGTCCTCATCAGCGACTTTTTCTTCAGCCGGTGTGCGACCATTTGCCCCATCATGACGTCCAATTTGCGTGCTGTGCCGAAAGCGTTGGAAGGA
>DJYV01000179.1 GCA_002448555.1 Flavobacteriales bacterium UBA6969 | reverse complement strand
GCGGACCATGCCCATGAAGTCGAGGAAGGGACCGGCGAGGATGATCATGGCCTCATTTTGAACAGTGGAACTGATTGGGAAGTACTGGAAACCCTGTCCCTCACCGGTACTGAAGCTGAGGTGGATTTCCATACGGATGTACCAAACACAGCGAGGGGAATCTGGGATGTCGTTGTATCTATTGTCGACGAAGAGGGAAATGTAGCTTCAGATTACATTACCAAATTGCATGTTGAGAACGATCACATCCCCGCGTTTGCCCTTTCATCTGTTGGAGGAACCGATCCGAACGACTGGTACGGCGAACCCGTCTGGGCACCCGGCGCAGATATCAACGTGGTAGGAACCGTGAGCGACAGCGATGGCATCGCGTCTGCGGTCTTGGCATTCATCGATGAAGCCACGGAAACCGTCATCTGGGAAGTGGGGCTTGCACCTGCCGGTGAAACGGAATTCGCGTTCGATGAGACCGTGAGTGTCCCGGCCGACCTCGCGGGCGAATGCCATTTCGAAATGAAAGCGACCGACGGAGCCGGAAACGAAACGGAGACCGGATTCCACGTCGAAGTCGAGTAAGCAATACCGCTACGATAACAGAAAGGGAGGCCCTGCGCCTCCCTTTTTAATGCCCTGTTGTGCCGTTCATTCGGCTAAATCGGCAATTGCGCTGTATCCGCCGACGTTGTGCACATCAGTGAAGCCATGGGCTTTCATGAAGCGTGCGGCTTGTCCGGATCGTCCGCCCGATTTGCAATACAGGAAGTAGGTGCCCGACTTGTCCAGTCCGTCAATCGCTTGGTGGATTTCACCTTTGAGCCAGTCCAATTGTTGTGCGTCGGGCCAAGTTCCCAAAGCACATTCGCCAGCGGTGCGGCAATCGATCACCGTGCCATTCGTTGCTTTCAATTGGGCCTTGAATTCTTGGGGCGATAAGTCGCTTTTGGGAGAGAAGAACATGGGTGTGAAGTTAACAAGATTGCTTCCGAGTCCAGCGGACAGCTCTAGGCTGTGCTACCTTGCGTTATGGAGAAAAAGTACCGGAAGCTCTGGTTTCGCCGCGGGGCCATTGGTTGCACTTTAATTGGTGCGGGATTGTCCATCACATTAGATGCTTTGGCGCATCGATTGAGTGACGCCGATTGGTGGGTTTGGGCAGGAGAGGGAACCGCTGGGCTCGTGGTGTTCATAGCCGGGCTGGCCTTTTTTGGCGATGCGGTGCGGTACCGCGTGCACATGGACCGGGAAGGCTGAACGCCTTAGCCTTCGAGCAACGCATCGATGGCCGCCGCCAGTCGGTAATCCTTTTCAGTCACCGTATTACCCGCGTCGTGGGTAGTCAACGTAAGGCGTACCCTACCGTAAACGTTGAAGATTTCGGGATGGTGTCCGTGCTCCTCGGCCACCTCGGCCACTTGATTAAGAAATGCCATCGCCGCTCGGAAATCATCAAATTTGAATTCCCGTACCCATCGCTCCGGTGTTTGATCCCATGCCATGTTGCAAATCTATGGTTAAACAAAGCCCTTCAGTGACCTTTGAGCTGTCCGGCAACAAACCCCGTGGACCAGGCGGCTTGGAAATTGAATCCACCGGTAATGCCATCCACGTCGAGGACTTCTCCAGCAAAGTTTAAGCCAGGCGCGATGCGGCTTTCCATGGTGTTGAAATTGACTTCGCTGAGTTCCACGCCTCCGCACGTCACGAACTCTTCCTTGAACGTCGTTTTCCCTCGGACTTGATGGGCATCGTTGAGGAGCGTATTGAGCAGGCGGTTGCGGTCTTTTTTGCCGAGGTCCATCCACGGTTGGTTGGCGTTGCAACCCGCGCGATCAAGGAGGTAAATCCAAAAGTTTCGAGGTAAGTCCCAGGGACACGCGTTCCCCAATTTTTTCTTGCGGATGTCGGGCATTGCCTTTTCGAGAGCAGTTCGGGCGCGGTCTTCATTGGATTCACCAATCCAATTGATTTGGGCGGTAAAGTTGTAATCGCGGTTCGCTAATTCGCGCGCGCCCCAGGCGGAAAGCTTCAAAATGCCGGGGCCGCTCATGCCCCAATGGGTAATCAGGATGGGACCCTCCTCGGATAATTTGGTTCCCTGCACGCGGGCAATGGCGCGAGGTACAACGACTCCCATCAACTTGGTGATCGCATTGCCGGGCATGTTGAATGTGAAGAGAGAAGGGACAGGTTCAGCGATGCGATGTCCGAGAGCACGGAGCCAATCAAATCCCTTCGCTGTCGGACTCCCACCTGTAGCAACCACGACACAATCGAAGACCTCGCCGTTGACCTTCCAACCACTTGGTGAAGGGTTTAGCTGCTTCACCGGCGTCTGCATGCGCACCACGATGCCGGCATCTGCAGCTGCTCGTATCAGGCAATCCACAATGGTTTGCGAATCATTGGTCGTTGGGAACATGCGACCGTCTGCTTCAGTGTGAAAGTGGACGCCGCGCTCTTGGAACCACTTGATGGTATCCTTGGCCTGGAATTGATCGAATACTTTCTTCAGGGACTTGCCCCCTCGTGGGTAGCATTTGGACAATTCGCTGGCGGAAAAGGTGGCGTTGGTGACGTTGCAGCGACCGCCTCCACTGACCTTCACCTTGGCCAATACCTTGTTCGATTTCTCGAACAATTCGATCGCTGCTAGAGAATGATGCTGTCGAATGGATAGGGCAGCGAAGAATCCAGCAGCGCCCCCTCCAATAACCGCTGCTTTCATCATGTCTG
The DNA here is from genome assembly GCA_002448555.1 of Flavobacteriales bacterium UBA6969. Taxonomy (GTDB): domain Bacteria; phylum Bacteroidota; class Bacteroidia; order Flavobacteriales_D; family Sanyastnellaceae; genus UA16. Next base: position 5,566 of record DJYV01000179.1, on the reverse strand, counting down.
TGTGGTAGTTTTGACGGCAACGCCGCGTAGGTCGGACTCCCTAATCCAATCGATGAAGTTTGGCATTGGGCGAAAATACACGCCGGATTTGAATTCGCATGTGATTCAGTTCACATGAGGTGCTTGCATCGTCAACCTTGCATCACGTTGATTTTTGTGCTTGAATTTGCGTCGCCTGTGTCCGCGATGGGGTCGCTCATAAACAATTTGCTCATTGTTTGGTTATTAAATGCATGACAATTCAACAGCAAACCAAGGTTATTGAACACATCCATTTTCTGATTGACGGCAAGCTCGAAGCGTGGACAGGTGCCAAGGCGCAAGTTTGGAGTCCTATCACGGACGATGAGGGCGAACGTGTTTTGTTGGGGTCAACGCCAGACCTGCCCAGCGAAGAGGGAATGAAGGCCTTGGAGGCTGCCAAGTCGGCTTACGATCATGGGCGGGGTGCTTGGCCCACAGCTCCGGCAGCAGATCGTATCGCAGCCATGGAGAAGTTCATTGAGCTGATGGTCCCGAAGCGCGATGAGGTGGTGAACTTGTTGATGTGGGAGATTTGCAAAAAGCGTTCGGATGCAGAGAAGGAATTTGACCGTACGGTAACCTACCTGCAGGAGACCATCGATGAATACAAAAATCTGCACCGCGAGGGCAGTCACATCATGTCGGTTGACGGAACACTCGCCCAAATCCGGCGCGGACCCATAGGTGTGGTGCTGTGCCTGGGTCCGTTCAATTACCCGTTGAATGAAACCTTTTGTGTGCTGTTGCCCGCACTGTTGATGGGCAATACGGTCGTCTTTAAACCTGCCAAGTACGGGGTTTTGCTGATTACTCCGTTGTTGGAAGCATTCGCTGAGAGTTTTCCTCCCGGCGTGGTCAACATCATTTTTGGCCGAGGCCGCACCTTGGCTTCACCCATAATGCAGACCGGCCACATCGACGTGCTCGCTTTGATTGGCAATAGTAAGTCAAGCAATGCGCTCATCAGCCAACACCCTAAGCCCAACCGCGTGCGTCAGGTACTGGGGCTGGAAGCCAAAAACCCAGCTGTTATTTTTCCAGATGCTGACATTGACCTGGCCGTCAAGGAATGCGTCAAGGGCGCTTGGAGTTTCAACGGCCAGCGCTGTACAGCATTGAAAGTCATCTACGTTCACAAGGATGTGCGGGATGAATTCCTCAGCGCTTTTGCGGCTGCGACGGATGCACTAAAGTGGGGAAGCCCTTTCGAAAATGCAGACATCACGCCGCTGCCCGAAATGGGGAAGGTGGGCTACATGCAAGATTACGTAAATGAGGCGGTGGAAGCGGGGGCACGGGTGGTCAACGAACGCGGTGGACACGTGGATGGGAATTGCTTCTTCCCAGCCATCCTGTACCCAGTGAGCCGAGATACGGCCATTTTCAAGGAAGAACAGTTTGGCCCTGTTTGTCCGGTTTTGGACTTCGAGGATTTTGAAGAAGTGTTGACGGACATCGCTGAGAGCGATTACGGCCAGCAGGTGAGCATTTTTACCCGAGATGCCCAGATCGCGGGCCAATGCATCGACCACATGGTGAACCAAGTGTGCCGGGTCAACATCAACGCCTCCTGCCAACGCGGACCGGATACCCTGCCGTTCACGGGCCGCAAAGACAGTGCAGTAGCCACCTTGAGTGTGAAAGCCGCGCTGCGTTCGTTTTCGATCCGCACGCTTGTGGCGTGTTCTGCTGATCAACAGGGATTGGTCGAGGAGGTGATCGCAGGGGGACACAGCTCCTTCTCTTCGATGAACTACCTCCTCTAACCGAATCGTTGGGTGTCGGCGTTGGCGCTCATTGAAAACGCCATGCTCGTCATGCGTTTCGTTTTATTGAAAAACGCGAACACAGTCCACAACCATTTGCTGCGGGAATTCAGTTGATGCGTCGGGATAACCGGGCCAATTTCCGCCTACGGCAATGTTCATGATGAAGAAGAATGGCGCATTGAAGGGGTAGGGCTGGCCGTTCATCTGATTGTTGTCAATGGAGAAAAACACCTGATCGTCCATCAGCCATGTGATGTGGTTCTCTTCCCAGATGACTGAGAAGAGGTGGAAGGCGTCACTGAATGTTTCACCGTTCGGCAACGTGGTGCTCGACCCTGTGTATTGATGGACATCCCAACTGCTACCCCAATGGGCCGTCCCGTGTACAGTGGATGGCTGATGCCCCACCAACTCCATGATGTCAATCTCGCCACAGGCCGGCCACCCCGTGCTGGTGAAATTTTCACCGAGCATCCAAAGTGCAGGCCAGATGCCTTGGCCTTGAGGCAACTTGGCCCGGATGTCCATGCGTCCGTATTGAAAGGACTGAAGCCCTTGCGATTTCAAGCGAGCCGAAGTGTACCCCGAGCCTTCTTGCCGCACGGTGATGGTCAAATAGCCATCAGCTACCGAGCTGTTTTCCGAACTGTTGGTGTAATTCTGCCACTCGTTGTTGCCCCATCCAGATGCACCGAGGTCGTACGTCCAGTTGTTGAGGTTCACACTGGTGCCGTCAAATTCATCTGACCACACCAAGGTCATGCCTTCGTACGAATCGGCAGCAGGGTACCCTTCCCCGTCCTCTGCATCTCCCGTGTCATCTGCGATGCGGGTGAATGTGAACGTGAAGAACAGCCCAGCAGCGTTGCAATCCGCATTGTCCCCTTGGGCGTGCAAGACCAATGTGGACTCATCCAGGAAGACAATGTCATACACTAAACCGGCATCGTTGGTTCCGATGAAAGGGCACGCGCACGTTCCATCGCCCGCGAGCAATGCAAAGGCATCTTCTCCCGAGGTGCCTCCGCCGGGGAGAAATTGGGTGACAGGCGAGGAGCAGTTGTACGTAAGCTCCGCATAGTTTGAAAAGGCATCGATAATGGATCCGTTGTAATCGGTGGTTAAGGATCCATCTGGGTGAAAGGTGTAGACGTCGTCGTACTGCGCACTTTGCAAGCCATTGGGATCACTGCTGTACCAAGCATCGCTGTATGGGTCTGGACCAACCACAATCGCACCGGCAGCGGTGGTGAATTGCCAAGAACCAATGAGCAACTCAGGAAAGAATCCGTCACCGCCGCACTCACCGAACGCATCCTCATACAGGCACGCTTCCGTCGGGTTTGCATCGTAATTGCACGCCGTTGTGTCCTCGCACAGATCGTTCACATCCCACAGTCCGTCCTGATCGTTGTCAACGGCGCCAAAGATGCCGAGAATGGCCAAAATATCGGTGATGCCGATGGCATAATCCTGCTCGAAATCGGGATTCCATTCGCAGTCGGTTTGCGCAGTAGCGAGGTTCGGCACGAGTACCAAAGCCCCCACGGCGAAGGCCAAGCAGCGACAGGAGGGGTGGAGTTTGCGCATACTGGAAAGGTACGCCAATTTGGAAGGAGGAATGCACGCCGCCTATCTTGTGGGGGTAGCCCGTTAACCCATGCCTACTCCTTCTCATTCATTCAAACTCGCGGACGTTTGCGCCAACTTAGCTCAACACGCACCGCAACCCCTTACCTACGAAGGGTTGTGCAAGTGGGTCGAGGGTATCGATTGGACCGGCTGCGATTGGGCGATCCATCTCCCTGAAGTGGAGTCAGCCAAGGACTATGCCCGGAACATCCTTTGCCTCGAGCCGTTTGAGGTGGTATTGCTGCATTGGCCCGAAGGGGTGGAGAGTGCCGTGCATCACCACGAGGGGTTTTGGGGTACCGTGGTTTGCCTCCAAGGAGTCCTTGAGAATGTGACCTATTCGCTCGAAGATGGCGTGCTTCGCAAAAAGGACGTATTACGGGCGCTTCCGAAAGGCATGGTGCCTGAGCCCGACGGTACGATCCACAAAATCCGCAACGGGAGTGCGAGCGAAGCATTGGTGACATTGCATTTTTATCACCCGGCGTTGAAGGACTTGAACGGCCTCGTTTTGTACGATTTGGCAACGGGATCCGCCTTGACCTGCAACGAAACTGCTCCCACGGCTTCCATCCACCTTCCGGCCTCGAATTACCGGCACATCGAGCAGCAGGCTTTCCGCTATGCGCCTCTTCCAGAAGCTTCCCATGTGCAATGCAATGTCGTTCCCAAACCTGATGCCGATGCCATTGAACGCATGATTGAAGGGTATTTTGCTGAACACGCGAACCAATACGATGCCCTCGATGCCCAAATTCTGAAGCGCCGTCAATACACGTCGGCTATTGACCGTTTGGTGGCAGAGGGCTTTCGAACCCTCGCCCATGCACAACCGATGGAACGTGTGATGCACCTCGCGTGTGGTACAGGGAGGCGCGCTGTGGAAATCCGAAAAGAATCAGGGCTCGGTTACGCCATTGAAGGTGTGGACATGTGCAAAGAGATGGTGACACAAGCCGCCGCTCGTGGCCTTGTTGTGCAGGTAGCATCCTTGCGTCATCCAGCGGAATTCATGACGGAGACCGCCTTCGATGCGGTCACCTTGCTATACGCATATGGCCATCTGCCCAACCGAACGACCCGCCAAAGTATCATTCAAGCTTCCTTCGATATGCTCAAACCCGGTGGGGTGTTTTACTTCGATGCGTTTGATGCGGAAGATGAGCACGAGTGGGGACCTGAGGCCCTTCAGCAATTTCAAGAACAAAGGTTGGGTCCTCAGGGGTATGAGGAAGGGGATGTTTTTTACCGGAGGGCGCGGGGTGAACACGTGGCATTTTTGCATTACTGCTCCTCTGCCAGCCTCAGAGGGCTGATGGAAACTGCTGGATTTGTGGACATTGAAATGACGACCATCGGATACGATCAGTCCGTTGGGGTAGAATCCCACAACGGTAAATTGTTCGTGTCCGGAAGAAAACCCATTAATCAGGCGAAACCATGACGCCAAAGCACAGAGCATCATGGGCTGCGGTATTCATCGCTGCTGCCATCGGCTGCGGGTCGCCGGGGCCTGAGCAAGAGATGGAGGTGCGGCGCAATTGGGCCATCGCGATTCACGGCGGGGCGGGCCACTTTGGAGAAGAAGACTTGACGGCGGAGCAACAGGCGGTTTATACCGCTTCTTTGTCTGCCGCGCTCGCCGCGGGAGAAGGGGTGCTTCAGCAAGGTGGAACCAGCGTTGAGGCCGTGGAGGCTGTCATCCGGATCATGGAAGACGATTCGCTGTTCAATGCAGGGCGCGGAGCGGTTTTCACCGCTGAGGGTATTCAGGAATTGGACGCCTCCATTGCCGATGGCTTAACCCGCAATTGCGGCGCTGTGACCGGAATTCGCGGTTACCGGCACCCCATATCGGTGGCCCGGTCGGTCATGGATTCGAGTGAACACGTGTTTTTCAGCGGGCACGGGGCTGGAGCGTTTGCTGCCGCTATGGGCCATGAGCCGGCTTTGGACGAGTGGTTTTTCACAAAGAAGGCACACAAGCGCTACCTACGGGCCAAGCGGAGGGCTGTAAAAACAGATGCGCTCGCCGACAAAAAAGGGACCGTTGGATGCGTTGCGCTGGACAGCCAAGGGAACCTGGCAGCCGGGACTTCGACCGGTGGGATGACCTACAAAAAGCACGGCCGCATCGGCGA
>DJYV01000118.1 GCA_002448555.1 Flavobacteriales bacterium UBA6969 | reverse complement strand
CTTCAGCAACAGCCCCTTCATCCGTACTGTGGTTGCAGAGTCCCTGAAGCGGCGGGCAGTAATCCGGACGTTCCGTCACCTTTTTGCGGTTGGCAAACACGGCCTCGAAATCCAAGTCCGGCGGGAAGATGCATTTTTCTTCATCGCACGCCATGAACGTGATGGCACCGGTGATGGCCTCGGTGCCGGCATCGGGACCAGTGAACGCTTGGACGAAGTAGGCTTCCTCCTCGAACATGTTGACGTCCATTTCAAACGTCGGATCGAATTGGACAAGGGGATCACATTCGGTCACCTCACCTACGGCTTCAAATCCCCCGGGCCAGTCAATACGGAAAGCTGTCGGCATGGGCCCGTCGAAGCTTTCCAAATGCTGGCTGTAGGTGTGCCAACACGGGTCCACCACGGCATGGAACACCAAGTCAAACCCGTCGCCATTCTCGTAGATGTTCACGTCCCACACCACGGGCTCCAAGATGCCGCTTTCGGCTTCGATCGGTTCCTCGTGGTCGGCGGCATCGTGGTCTCCACAGAGGTGCTGAGACTCCGGGCAGTGCGTTGGCAACGCCGGCAAAACATCGTCCAAGGCGATGGAGAAATCGATGTCTTCGGGCGGGAGGCAACGCGATGCGTCGCAGACCATGAAACTCAAGAAGCCGGTCACGTTTCCGCGGCGCGCGGCTGCGTCCAAGCGGATTTTTTGCACCCAGTAGACCTCCTCCTCAAAGAACTTCAAATCCATCATGAAGTTGGGATCGTATTCCACGAGAGGGTCGCATTCGGTGACGTCACCCACCTTTTCGACTCCGTCAGGAACCTCTACTTCGAAATACGTGGGCAAGGGACCGTTGGGGTCGTCGAGGAATTGGCTGTAGATGTGCCAGCATGCGTCGACGCTCGCGTGGAATACTACATCCAATTCGTTCTCACTTTCGGTTTCATGGACCGAGAATTCCCACTTGACCGGTTCCAAGATTTGTGCGAAAGCAGTCGTCCATCCCCAGGTTAGCAGAACGGTCAAGGCAGCGATTGCCTTTCCAATTCGAAGATTCGATTGTTTCATAGCTCCGCGAAGATACTACCTGCAGGGGCGCTTTCCGCCGGGCCGGTGCCAACGACTGTTAGAGCTCAATTTCCTCCCCGAAGGCCAGGCCAAATGGGCGGCGGATGAGCCAACTTCCCGCGTAAACGAGTGGCGTATCGACAAACGCCACAAGCACCTTGAAGACGAAACCGTTCAGCAACAGGCTGGTGAAGAGGGCCCATTCGATTTGCCCCAAGCTGCACATCAGAAACAGCACGGCAAACGTGTCGACAAGCTGCGAGGGAATGGTGCTGAGGTTGTTGCGCAGCCAGAGCTTTTTGCCGTTGGTCAGGCGTTTCCAAAAGTGAAAAAGCCGCACGTCGAGGAATTGCGCGAGCAAATAGGCTGCCATCGAGGCACTGACCGCGACGATGGTGGAACCGAAGACGTGATCAAATTCGGCGTTGCTCACGGGCGACCAATCGGCCGCGGGAACGGATTGGCTGACCGTCACAATGACCAACGTGAAGGCGCTGGCAAACAATCCCGCGAGGACGACTTCGTTGGCGCGCCGTTTCCCAAAGCACTCCGAGATAAGGTCGGTGACCAAAAACGTAATGGGGTACGGGAGCAGGCCCACGCTCTGTTCGAAGGTCAATCCTTCGATGGGGCTCCAGTGAAAAAATTTGCGGAAGATCAAGTTACACGCCACCAGGCTCGCAATGAAGAGTGCAGCGAGAATGAGGTAGATGCGCAAAGCGCGTTGCCGCAGTTCGGCGGAGTGCTCAGAGGTCATGCGGCTCAAGTTAAAGATGTCCAGTGCAATGCATTGCCGCGGCGTTCAATCCGCACCGTTGCGCAAACGAAGTTAGCTCCGGATTTAACTTGAGCCTCGGTCAGGTGCAGCAATTCGGGCACCGCGCGTGCGGCGATGCCGTGCTCGTGCGCCAATCCGTGCAAGATTTCCACCCGCAGCGGTTCCGCACGCCAAACCGACAGGTCCAGTTCGCCCTTTCCGTCGCTCATTTTCCAGCAGCGTGCGGTGGCAGCATCGCGTTCCGTCGTGAAGAAGGACCGCAGCGATTGAAACCGGTCTGCCCAATGGGCCACGTGGGCCGTCGTGCCGGGCCGGAGTGAATCGAACAAAGGCAGTGCCTCGTGCCGAATCCGGTTCCGGAGGTAATCCGGTTTGGCGTTGGAAGCATCTTCCCGATAAGCCACGTTCCAGGTGCTGCACGCTTCGGCGAGCTCAGTTCGAGTCAAGGTGAGAAACGGACGGAGCAGCCAGCGTTCTGCATCCACAGCTGGCATGGCGGCGAGGGCGAGCGGATCGGCAGATCGCATGAGGTGAAGCAGAACTGTTTCCGCTTGATCGTCGCCGTGATGGGCCGTGACGATGTATGCCGGGCGGCCCTGGCGGTCGCTGGCTTCGGTGCGCAACCGTTCGAAGTGGCCATAACGGATTTTCCGGGCTTCGGCTTGCACACCGTGCTCGGTCGAATCCACTTGGGCGTGAAGCACGTCATAAGGAACGCCGCGCTCAGCGCACCATCCTTCGACCAGCGCTTGGTCCGCATCGGAGGCGGCGCCACGCAGGTGGTAGTTCACGTGTGCGACGTGAAAGCTGATGCCCACGCGGTGGAGTGTTTCGGCCAAGACCATGGAGTCCAATCCGCCGCTGACACCGGCGATGAGCGTGGCGTTGGCATCGATGCCCTGCCGCCCAAGCCATTGCCGCATGTGCTGCACCAATCCGTCGCGGTTATTAGCCATCGGCCGTCAAAGTTTGCATCATCGCTTCTGCCTTCAGTAGGCATTCGGCGTATTCACTCGCGGGATCGCTCAAGGAGGTGATGGCGCCGCCAACGTGCATGCTGATGCGGGGGGTGGCGGCGTTGTACAGCAGGCTGCGGATGACCACGTTGAGGTCAAAATCTCCGTTGGGCTGGAAAAAGCCGACACTGCCTGAGTAGACGCCCCGGCGGCTGGCTTCGAGTTCGTCGATGATTTGCATGGCCCGCACCTTTGGGGCGCCGGTCATGGACCCCATGGGGAAAGTGGCCCGCAAGATGGATTTGGTGGTCACATCGTCCCGCAGCGTGCACTGCACGGTCGAAATCATTTGATGGACCGATTCAAAGCGATGGATGCCGAACAATTCGGGGACGTGCACCGTGCCGGGTTTGGCAATGCGGCTCAAGTCGTTGCGCACCAGGTCGCAGATCATGACGTTTTCCCCTCGTTCCTTGGGGTCATTTTGCAATTGCTGGGCCAGCGCATCGTCTTCTTCCGGGGTGCCTCCGCGTCGAATGGTGCCTTTGATGGGGGAGGAAATCAACTGATCACCTCGGCGCTTCAAGAACAACTCGGGGGAGCCGCAAATCACGTGGAATTCGCCGGCTTTGACCAAGGCAGCGTACGGCGGCTGAGTGAAGTGGTGCAAGCGCACGAATGCGTCCCATGGGGATTCCAATTTCTCATCTGCGCTCCACTCTTGGCAGAGGTTCATCTCGTAGATGTCTCCGCGTTGGATGTGCTTTTTAACGCGGTGGGCCCGCTGCAAATACGTACTCTCATCCCATCGCGGTTTGAGCGGGATACCCGGTCCTGGCGGCAGCGCCTCAGCAGCGGCATCACA
>DJYV01000142.1 GCA_002448555.1 Flavobacteriales bacterium UBA6969 | reverse complement strand
GCTGATGGTGAAGTAACACGCGCACCACATTACACAACGAAAAACGGCCGCTCGATGCGGCCGTTTTCATGTTCAGAAGTGGACGGAATCAACTCTTGGATCCCACCAGCACCGTGACGCAGCCTTCGTGTATGATGGCTGACTTACTCTCGGGTACCTGCACGTGAATTTGCAGTTGCTGGGTGGTTTCGACTTTGAAATCCACGTGGTTCACGTCCGGTTCATTCTTGCGGCTGTCAAACAAGCGCTTGCCACTCGCGTCGTTAATTTCATAGGCGACTTCGCCCAAAACAGGGTGGCTGCAGACAATCAGTCGGTAGTCTTGACCGGCCAAGAACGTCAACATCAATTCGGCTTCGTCACCAGGAATAAGAATGGCGCTGTTGTAGTTGTCGTTTTGAATGTATCCATCCAACGAGGACAGGCAGTTCTTCTTGGTGAACGAACGGCACTGAGCGTCAGCCGTCGTTGCGAACAGCCCAAAGGCCAACAGGAGTATGAGTGTATGTTTCATTGCTATTGTACTTCTCGTTTATTGAATGCAGCCCGATCGAACGGCTTCCACAGCGGAAGCAATGGCTTGAATGGTGGCGTCGTCTGCACTGAACGTCGGTCCACCGCCGATGACGAATGAACCGGATTCTTCTCGGGATGTGGTGCCTTCGCCAGCTGCTGAGGCAACACCTGCATACGCGGCTTCAATGGATTGCATGGAAGTCAGCAGGGCGGCCAGGGCTTCTGTTTGCTCGTAGCTCTTGCACAGGCGCATGACGTCGTCCAGTACGAGCTTCTGTTCGGCGATGCGGGCTTTGAGTTCTTCAGGTACTTCGTCGAGGTGACGGGTTGCGAGGTACATGCCCTCGACCCAGCCGGAGGCCACGACCAGACCTGCGAGGTCCTCTTGGCCGTTGAACTTCAAACGCTCGTTGAGCTCATAAAACGTATCGGAAACGATGTCGATGAGCATGTCACGGTCGTTCCGGTTGGCTTCTACTTCATCCATGACTTCTCCGCTCAAGACGTCGTCAACGCCGAGTTCTGCGCTGAGGGACTTGATTGCGGCGAGGTACTCAAGGCTTGTTGCGTTTTCTTCGAAAATCGTGGCGTAGCTGAGGTCAGCACCGTAAATCCCCAAGTTGATGGCTTGGGCGTCGCTGGTGGTGTACTCGCTGGCGCGGTCCGCACCATTCAAGGCGTCGCCATGAAAGCTGGCGCCGCTGCGCTTGATGAGCGAAGCGGTCTCCATGGGCGATGGTGCCGCATGAAAAATCTTTGTGAGGGTGTTTTGACGGGAGGTTACCGCCATGCCATCGGCATCCATGCCCTCCACCACCTCCGTTTCGTTGCCGTGGTCGTGGCCGGCGTGCTCGTCTTGGCTTCCACCGCAGCCGGTGGCTAAAAATGCGCCCAGTCCGATGAGGACAGGAAGGGCTTGGATTCGTTGATTAAAACGCATGATTGTTAGTCTGGATATTGAAGTCCAATATGCTTCTCACCCGACACCTATACGGAAACCAGTCAAAAAAGTTCCACACACCGGGTTGTGCAGAGCACTCTCGTTGAAATCAGTGGGCTTCGAGCCAATTTTGACCGGTCGACATGTCCACAACGAGGGGTACAGCGAGCTTGACGGCATCGGCCATGGCCGCCTCAATGAGCCCTTCCAATTTGGCGACTTCATCGACCGGGACATCGAACACCAATTCATCGTGCACTTGCATGATCATGCGGGCGTTCAACTGGCGTTCATTCAACGCTGCCTGCATGCGCACCATGGCGACTTTGATGATGTCCGCTGCCGAGCCTTGGATCGGCGCGTTGACTGCATTCCGTTCGGCGAAGGCGCGGACGGTTGCGTTGTTGGAGGCGATGTCCGGCAGGTACCGCCTGCGACCGAGAACGGTTTCGGCGTACCCGGTCTCGCGCACCCGGTCCACGCAATCGGCGGTGAAGGCCTTGAGCTGAGCGAATTCCACGAAATACGCATCGATGATCTCCTTGGCTTCGCGGCGTGGGATGCCGAGGTTTTGAGCCAATCCGAAGGCACCTTGGCCGTAGAGGATGCCAAAGTTGACAGCCTTCGCCTTGCTTCGCATTCCGCGGTCCACCGCCTCGGGGTCGACCTGAAACACCTTGGCAGCAGTGGCCGTGTGGACGTCATGGCCTTGGACAAAGGCGTCCACCAATCCCGGGTCCTTGCTCAGTGCGGCCGCGATGCGCAGTTCGACTTGGCTGTAGTCGGCGGCGAGGAGCACGTGGTTGTCGTCCCGGGGGATGAAGGCCTTGCGGATGGCCCGGCCCTCTTCCGTGCGGATGGGGATGTTCTGCAGGTTGGGGTCTTTGGAGCTCAATCGTCCTGTTGCGGCTACCGTTTGCTGGTAGGTGGTATGCACCCGGCCGGACTGTGCGCTGACCAACTTCGGCAGGGGATCTACGTAGGTGGACTTTAGCTTCTTGAGTTTGCGGTAGCGCAAAACCGCAGGAACGATGGGGTGTTCTCCCTTAATTTTTTCGAGGACCTCCTCTCCGGTGGGGTACTGGCCAGTCTTTGTTTTTTTGACACGGGCCTTGATTTCGAGGGTTTCGAACAAGATGGGGCCCAATTGTTTGGGGCTGTCGATGTTGAATTCCTGCCCGGCGTGTTCATGGATCTCGTGGGTCAAACGCTCAACCTGCTCACCCAATTCATGGCTGTACCGGTTCAATTCATCTGAATCGATGCGCACCCCTTCGAGTTCCATATCGGCCAAGATTTTGACGAGGGGCATCTCCACGGTCTGGAACAACTCATCCGCCGCAACCTCGGTCAAACGCGGCCCGAATACCTGCCGCAACTGGAACGTGATGTCGGCGTCTTCGCAGGCGTATTCTGTGATGGATTCCACGGGCAGGTCGGCCATGGATTTCTGAGCTTTGCCGGCCTTCCCAATCAAATCGGTGATGGGGATGGTGGCATAGCCCAGCTCGGTCTCGGCGAGTCGATCGAGTTTGTGCGAGGCTTCCGGTTGAATGAGGTAATGTGCGACCATGGTATCGAACACCGTGTTTTGGAAGCTCATGCCCCGGATGGCGAGCACCTTGTAGTCAAATTTGAAATGGTGGGCGATGGCCTCCTTGTTGGCGTCAGCAAATACGGGTTGAAGCCGGTCCAAAAGTTCTGGCTCAGACCAGTGGGCTGTAGTTGCAGGCACCCAAAATCCCGTCTCAGCGGCCATCGAAAACGAGATGCCCACCAGTTGGGTGGTCATCACATCCAAGGAGGAGGTTTCAGTGTCAAACGCAAAGGTGTCGTTGGCATGGAGGGTCTCGATCAGCGCATCCAAGGCTTCCGTTGTCGCGACGAGTTGGTACTCGGTTGAGGTGTCCTTGGCGGTGCGGTAACCGCTGGTAGCATCGCTGGCCTCGCTGCCGGGCTCTCCTCCGCCGAACAGGTCCAACTGAGCGGGCTCGTCGGGCGTAGCTCCTACCGCAGGGGCTGCAGCGGGAGCAGTTGTAGACGCGGCATCGCCCAGAATGCGCCGAGCGAGGGTGCGGAATTCGAGGTCTTCCAAGGTGCTCCGAAGGGTTTCAGCCTGTGGTGCATCCAAGGTCATCGAGGACCAGTCATATTCCATGGGAATGTCGAGGCAAATGGTGGCCAATTCCTTGGAGAGCAACGCGAGCTCTGTGTTGTCTTCGACGCGTTCCTTGAGTTTTCCCTTCAGCTCCCCGGAGTGCTCGATGACACCTTCCAAACTTCCGAATTGGTGCAGGAGTTTCGAAGCGGTTTTGGCACCGACGCCGGGAATGCCCGGGATGTTGTCGGCACTGTCGCCCATCATGCCCAGGAGGTCGATGACCTGTAGGGGCTCGTCCACGTCAAACTTCTCTCGAATCTCATCGGGCCCCCAGACTTCAGCTGGGTTGCCGCCGCGCCCCGGGCGAAACATTCGAATCTTGTCGGTGACGAGCTGACCGAAGTCCTTGTCTGGCGTCATCATGTACACGTCAAAGCCCTCCGCGGCTGCTTTTTTCGCCAGGAATCCGATGACGTCGTCCGCTTCGTACCCCACCTTGCTGATGGCGGGTACGTTCAAGCCTTCCAGGACTTCGAGAATCCAAGGCACCGACCGCTTGATGTCTTCCGGCGTCTCGTCGCGGTTGGCTTTGTACTCGGAATACGTCTCATTGCGAAACGACCCTCCTGGGGCATCGAATACAACAGCCACATGCGAGGGAGCCTCGTTGCGAATGACATCGAGCAGCGCATTGGTGAAGCCAAAAATGGCGCTGGTGTTTAAGCCCTTTGAGTTGATCCGCGGGTTCTTTATGAAGGCGTAATACGCTCTGAAAATCAGGGCATACGCATCGATTAGAAACAGCTTGCGTTCAGAGGGGTTCGTGATCATGGTGAAGAGGTCCTAAGTCGTGACCCCAAGGTACCACCCGGCGTGCGAAATCGCCCTTAATTTTTGGGGCGTTTGTACACAGGAACGGTCGAGCAAGGCTCCCCGTAAAAAATCGACAACGCGACCGGTTGCAGCCGCTGAATCACACGCGCTAAGCTCTCTGCTGTGGTGCCCTGTGCGCATCCTTTGATGACCAGCCGTCCGTCACGGTAAGGTTCGAGGTCCAGGGCGTCGATGGCCTCGAGCAGAAGGCGTTCGCGGGTGCGATTTTCGTCCCCGATGCAAACGCGAGCCCCGAGGGCGGTGAGTTTGGAAGTGGCCAGCATCCACGCCCAATCCGGGAGGATGGCGTCCGATGCGCAGTGCAGCGCCACCGAACTTCCTTCCCAATCAACTGCATTCAATTCGGCCATGGCGGCGCGAAAGGGCTTTTCCCGGAGGATCAAGCCCTGCTCCAAGTACGTGCTGAGGTCGAGGCTGCGGAGGTTGGCCTTGGGTGCCAACTGGTCCAAATCGAGCGTGATGAGGCCGCTCTCGTCGACGCGGTTCCGAATGGCGTCCGGAAGGGGAGTTTCCATG
>DJYV01000027.1:16520-19578 GCA_002448555.1 Flavobacteriales bacterium UBA6969 | reverse complement strand
GTGGGCGACAGCACGGGGATTTATGCGGAGGACTATGCGGCTTTCCAAGCGCTGCCATTTGTCCAAGTAGCTTACCAAGCCACGCCTCAGTTGCGGGTGTTTGCCCAATGGGGAAACGGCGGAAGCCACCCTACTTCATTTGAATTGGTCGATCCGGAGGGGTACCAACCGTATAACCTGAAATCCGAACAAGCCCATACCCTTGAGTGGGGAGCACGTTGGACCCGCGCTACGAACCGATGGACTGTAGACTGCGCAATTCAAGCGTACCATCAGCGCGTAAATGATGCCATAGCCCAGGTTCCCGGACCGGCTGACGGTATCTTCATGGACAATGTGGAAGGACTGCGGATGTCCGGTGTGGAAGCTTCAACACACGTTTCGCATGCCATCGGCAAGGCCACAACGCTCGATGTCAGCGGATGGGTGAACATCAACCGGCACACCTTTGAACCCTACGCTTCGGTCTTACCGGGAACACCTCGTCAAAGCATTGGAACCACCGGGAGCCTGTCCAAAGGCCCGTGGGCATGGCGGTGGCAGCACCAGTGGTTTGACCGCATCAAATTGCACAACACCCAAGACGATTGGACAGAACCCCAGCACCGACTCAACACCTCCATTGAATACACCCGGGGCGTTCACGCCGTTCAGCTGGGCGTGCGAAATGTATTGGATGCTGACTTTTCAGGCTGGTTGCAGACCAATGCCTTTGGTGGTCGCTACTTCAACCCTGCACCACCGCGGACCATCTGGTTGTCTTGGCGCTGGACGGTTACTGGATGATTTCGATCTCCGTGCGCCGGTTGCGCGCGCGTCCCTCGTCGGTGTCATTCGAGGCGATGGGATGTGACATGCCAAAGCCGACGGTTTCCATTCGATCGGTCGCGATTCCATATGCTTGAAGAAATTGCGCTACGGCCTGGGCGCGTTCCTCGCTGAGGAGTTGATTGCGCTCAGCACTTCCTTCTCCATCCGTATGGCCTGCGATGCGAATGCGCACTTCAGACCGGAGCATGGTGCGGGCCAATTGCTCAAGGTCCGGCTGGAAACGGGCATCCAACGCCGACGAAGACCGTTCGAAGCGCACATCGTTGAGCACCAAGACGGTTCCAATCTCAAGGGGTTGCAGACCGATCGAAACGAATGGCTCCTGCCCTTCCAATGGTTCGAGGGTTTTTGAATAAAACCCATAGCCTTCTTCATCGATTTGCAAAATCACCCGTTCCGTTGCCGGAAAGGTCAGCGTGAACGCTCCATCTACCAGTGAACTCATCTGCATACCCATGGCATTTCCAAGGCTGTCCAACACCTGAACCGATGCTTGAATGGGACGCGCTGAATCCGCATCCCGCACTTCGCCGCGCCACAATGCAACCGATTCCGCCGCAGCATGCCCCGGCAACTCAAATTGCCACAAATTGAGGTTTCCAGGGGCGTCACGATCGGTCGCAAACAACGCTGTTCGGCCGTCTGGAAAAACCTGTAAGCTGTTCTCATCGCCGTTGGAGTTGATGGGGAATCCAAGGTTTTCCGCTTGCGACCAGGAACCATCCGGTTGGCGGCGGGAAACAAACAGGTCCAGCCCCCCCATTCCTGGATGACCATTCGACGCGAAATAAAGTGTTTTGCCGTCGCTATGAAGCACCGGGTTCTCCTCTCTACCGGGGGTATTGATTGTCGGAGGCAGCCGCGACGGCCGGCTCCAAACTCCATCGCCTTGGTGTTCAGACTGATAAATATCCTGCACCACCCGACCGTCTTGGGTTCGGTAGGCACGCACAAAAAACAACCAGTGTCCATCGGCACTCAGCGAAGGCTGGCTTTCCCAAGCTTTGCTGTTAACTGCGGTTAGATTCACTTCCCGCTGAAATCGATTCTCCACGACATTGAAGTCTGCATAGAACAAATCGCAACTGCCTTCTCCCGTTCGCCTTCCGTATCCACCATCGAGGCCGTCGCAGGCGGTGAAAATGAGCTGCCGCCCATCGCCGCGAACAGTCGGCGCCCCTTCGTTCCCGGGCGTATTGATTTCGGCCAGTGCACGCTCAACATTCCATGTTCCATCCTCCGAAAGCGCTGCCTCGAAGAAGTCTTCTTGGCCTGTCATTCGAGCGTCCCCTCCAATTTGACGGGTAAAAATCATGCGGTCACCGGTTGCATACAGCGCCGGGTAATATTCAGGCGCAGCGCTGTTCACGGAACCTTCGAGCGGAGCCAAGGTCAACTCCACAGGCGATTGAATAGCACTGGCAGCAAAGCGAATGGATGCCTCCAGCAGCGAGTCCCCAAGAGCAACTTCGTCCATCAAATCGAGCGCTTGAGCGTAGCGTCCTGCATTGAACTCAAGCCGTGCGCGCTTTTCGCGCCATTTCTGTGCCAACGCCGGGGTGCTTTGAATGGCCCGATTTAACGCATCCGCCGCGGCTGGCCATTCCGAACGTCCCTCGTGCAATTGGCTTTTGAGCATCCACGCGTCTGCGAATGCCGGAAAAGTCTCCAGCGCCTCTTCAACAGCGACGAAAGCCCCTTGCAGGTCTCGGCTCATGTATTTTTCCACGGCAGCATCCAACTGCCTTTGCGCACGTTTGGGAACCTTCGTTTGGGCAACAACGTTGCATGCCAACACAAGCGAAAAAACCACCATCCATCCAACTCGCAGGAATTTGGAAAGCGAAGGAGCATTCGACGAGCGGTTGGCAGAGCGTTTGTACATGTTCCGAAAATAAGCGTCCTTGCACCAAACCAAACACCATGCCGAAGGACACCGTCCACATTGGGTTGTTATCGGATACACACGGCCATTGGGACGAACGCATCACCCACCACTTAAGCGGCTGCGATGAAATTTGGCATGCCGGGGATGTGGGCAGTTTAGCCGTTTTGGATGCGATGCAGCAGATTGGTGCAAACGTACGGGTGGTGTTTGGCAACATTGACGACCACCGAATGCGTTCCGAAACCGCCGACACCCTGCATTGGGAACTTCAAGGGCTGCGTTTCTACATGACGCACATCGGCGGGCGGCCCGGCCGTTATGCCAAGGGCATCAGGAGCT
>DJYV01000027.1:0-16232 GCA_002448555.1 Flavobacteriales bacterium UBA6969 | reverse complement strand
GCGGGCGGCCCGGCCGGTATGCCAAGGGCATCAGGAGCTTGCTCAATGCCACCCGCCCCGATGTGTTCATATGCGGCCACAGTCATTTGCTCAAGGTCCAAACCGACCCGAGTTTTGGGGGGCTCTACATGAATCCAGGGGCAGCGGGTCTGCACGGATTTCACAAGAAACGGACGTTGATCAAATTCTCCATGACAGGTGGACAGTTGGAACAAATGCACGTAGTTGAACTCGGCAATCGTACGAAAAAGGCACCAAACCAAGAATAATTGCGTATACTTGTCATGTCTATGCGAGGAGCAGGCATGTGAGCTGTACAGGAGGTACAGCATTCTTTTCCCTAACTACTTTCTAAGTTGACGTTTCCACAGAGGAAACAGGAACTGCTAAAAGCGTAGCGCACCTAACAAGATTACACACATACTGGATGTACGACATCATTGAATTGAACGCAAAAAAGGTTCCTGAACTCAAGGAAATAGCGAAAAAAATCGGCGTAGCCCGCGCTGAGAAGCTGAAAAAGCAAGATTTGGTTTACAGCATTTTGGACGAACAGGCTTTGCAACCTGCAGCGGCAAAGAAAGCGCCCGCGAAGGCCAATAAAGACGGTGACGCCAACAAGCGCTCCCGGAACACCCGCGCCAAGAAGTCGGAGTCGGACTCAAAAGACAAGCCGCGGGCGAAGAAGTCCGAGGATTCATCCAACGCAGCTGACGAGAAAAAGGAGCGCAAACCGGGAGACGCCATTCGAGAACGACGGGCCCGAAGGAAAGCAGTGGAGGAATCAACCGAAAACACCAAGTCTGAAGAAGGAAAGGAGGCTTCAAAGGATGACAAAGGCAATGAGCGTCGGAATGATCGGGACAACGACCGGCGCAACAAAGACCGCAATAACGATCGCAATAACGATCGACGCAACGACCGACGCAACAACGACCGGCGCAATAACGACCGCAACAACGATCGTCGCAACAACGATCGTCGCAACGACCGCCGCAACAACCGCGACAAGTTCTTGAGCGAGCCGGATGAACACGGATTCAACTTCGATGGAATCATCACAGCGGAAGGCGTGCTTGAAATCCAGCAAGAAGGCTACGGATTTTTGCGCTCTGCAGATTACAACTACCTGAACTCTCCCGATGACGTCTACGTAACTTCTCGCCAAATCAAGCAGTTTTCACTGCAAACTGGCGACACGGTAATTGCCAAGGTTCGACCACCTCGAATCGGGGAGAAATTCTACCCGCTCATCGATGTGATGAGCATCAACGGCCGCTCTCCGGAATGGGTTCGAGACCGCATTCCATTCAAATTTTTGACGCCCCTGTTCCCGCAGGAGCGATTCAATTTGAGCACACGCGGTGGCAACATAAGCACCCGTTTGATGGACCTGTTTGCTCCTGTGGGCAAAGGACAACGGGGCATGCTGGTTTCTCAACCAAAGACCGGTAAGACCACTTTGCTCAAGGATGTGGCCAACGCGATCGCCTTGAACCACCCCGAGGTATACCTCTTGATTTTGCTCATCGATGAGCGCCCGGAAGAAGTCACCGACATGAAGCGCAGCGTGAACGCCGAGGTTATTGCGTCGACATTTGACGAACCAGCTGACCGGCACGTGCGCATCGCCAACCTCGTTTTGGAAAAAGCCAAGCGTATGGTGGAATGCGGACATGACGTTTGCATTCTCTTGGACTCCATCACCCGTTTGGCGCGCGCTTACAACACGGTTTCGCCGAGCTCAGGCAAAATCCTCAGCGGTGGTGTTGAAGCCAATGCACTTCAGAAGCCCAAGCGCTTCTTTGGCGCAGCTCGTAACATCGAAAACGGTGGCTCGCTTTCCATCATCGCAACGGCACTGACCGAGACTGGTTCGAAAATGGACGAAGTCATCTTCGAGGAATTCAAAGGCACCGGTAACATGGAATTGCAGTTGGATCGCCGCATCTCCAACCGCCGCATCTACCCGGCCATCGACATTCTGACTTCCGGCACCCGACGCGAAGACCTCTTGTTGGATAAGGAAACCTTGCAACGCATTTGGATCTTGCGCAAGCACCTCGCGGACATGAACCCCATCGAAGCCATGGAATTCATGAAGGAGCGCATGGAACAAACCCGAAGCAACGAAGAGTTCCTATCCTCCATGAATGGCTAAAATCCGCTTGCTTTTCGGAACGGGCATTGCTGCCTGGTTTGCCATCAAGCTATACGGTTTGGGCACCTGGACGTGGGAGCAATCCAATCAAGCAGGCATCTTTTGGAACCTCGCCTGCGTCACAGGACTTGCGGCGCTTCTATCCTACGTGCATCGAAGTGAACCCACCTTCATTCAGCGGTGGAAAAATGTGGCCAAAACAACCGTTTTGTATGGATTGGTGCTGTCATGTTCCATGGGAATCTGGTACTACGCCTTGGTGCCCGAAACCATCAATCAACGAAAAAAGGAGCAGCTTGAACTGCTGGAAGAATTTGTAAACGACCCCAACGCATTGGGCGCAGTTCAGGATTCCAACGCTGCTTTGGGACAACAATCCTCCGAAGAAATCTTCACTCAACAAGCGGCAAACCTCGAAGTCTTTTTCTCCCCCCTCTTCTTCATTGGTACCGTCTTGATGGTGTGGATTTTTACAGCCGCCGTCCTCTCCGCCATTTTCGCGGCAGTGATGCCACGCATTTGGAATGCACACCCCATATGAAATACAGGAGCTGGTCATCCGTTTGTAGATTTACAACGCATTCACGCCTTATGTACCCTTCAGCGCTTTTCAATCTGTTCCCATCTCGCAAACATTTGCTGGCAATTGGAGTGGCGTTGATGACCGCCCTTGGCCCAGTAGCAGCGCAGCAAGGACGTAAGAATCTCGCTGCATTTGACACCAAGAAGTACCATTTTGGTTTCGCTATATCAGGCAACCGATCGGACTTTAACCTTGCACTCACCCCTGACTACAGCTTCAGCGATAGCCTGCAGTCCATCATCAATCAACCTCAAGCTGGATTCGACTTGGGCTTAGTGGCTTCATGGGACGCGACAAAGAATCTTCACGTTCGCTTCATTCCCGGGCTTTCATTCCAAGACCGCTCGCTGGAATACCGCTTTGAGGAAGACGGCGGAACGGACCTGAAGGTGCGCCGTACGGAATCCGTCTACCTGAACTTTCCCTTGCTGCTCAAACTCAGAACCGACCGGGTCGGTAACTACGCTGCGTATGCGCTATTTGGTGCGAAATTCAGCAGGGACATGCAATCGCAAGAGGAGACCAACCAGCAACTTGCAAGCGACTTCATTTTGCGATTGGAGTCCGGTAACAGCTCAATCGACTTGGGAGCAGGCGTGGACATCTTCCTCCCCTTTTTCAAATTCAGTATCGAAGGCAAATTCGAACTAGGCAACCGCAACATCTTGATCCAAGACGATAGCCAGTACTCGGCACCGTTGCAATCGCTCAAGACCCGCTCATTCATCCTGTCCCTTTGCTTTGAAGGGTAACCGCAGATGGCATGCTGAAACGAATGCTTCCCCAATCCCATGCGCCGCGCTGGATGGTGACGGGCATTGACCTCTGCATTGCGGTTTTCGCACTTTACGCGGCGACGCTGCTGCGTTTTGAATTCGCCATCCCTTCTCACGAATGGGCCGTATGGAAAGCTTTTTTGCCCTTCTTCCTTGTCGTTCGCCTTGGATGTGCCTTGGCCTACCGAACCTACGCAGGCATCATTCGGCATACGGGGCTCGCCGACGCGCGTCGGTTGCTCATTTCCAATCTGACGGGGAGCGCTTGCTTCGTAGTGGCCAATTTCGTGACCGCTTCCGCGGGGGACGGCACGTACTTAATCCCGTTTTCGATTGTTGGTATCGAGTGGCTCATCGCTTCCGGCGTCATGATCTCCGGGCGTTGGTTTGTGAAGTGGCTGTATGTCTACAACCGTCGGGTTCCGGGCGCACAGACCCTCGTGGCCATTTTTGGCGCAGGTGAAGCGGGGCTCATCGCCAAACACACCATTGACCGCGAACTCGGCGAATCCAGCATGCGCGTGGTCGCCTTCATTGACGATGACCGCACGAAGGTGGGCAAGAAACTCGAAGGCGTGGACGTGTACAACGCGGACGAGGCTGAACGCCTCTTCATGCGCGGAAGCGTCGACCGGGTCATCTTGAGCATCCAAAACCTCAGCGCTGAGCGGCGGCGAAGCATGGTGGATCTCGCACTCAAGCACGGCGTGAGGCCCCTCGATGTACCGCCGGTGGATAAGTGGATCAACGGAGAACTTTCGGTGGGCCAAATCCGCGAACTGAACATTGAAGATCTCCTCGGCCGCACCCCCATCGCCTTGTCAGCTGAAGCAGCACAAAGCAGCATCCTAGGCAAACGCATCTGCATCACCGGTGCCGCCGGATCCATCGGTTCTGAAATCGTTCGCCAAGTGCTTATCCATCGGCCCGCAGCGGTACTGGCCATTGACCAGGCCGAAACGCCGCTGCACGATTTGCACGTAGAACTGAACCGCACGGGCAGCCAAGACGCCGTTGATCTGCAAGTCGGTGACATCCGGGACGGAAAGCAGCTTTCGGAAACCCTGGTGGCCTTCAAGCCTCACATTGTCTTCCACGCCGCTGCTTACAAGCACGTGCCTTTGATGGAGAAACAACCGTGGCAGGCTTTTGAAACCAATGTTTTGGGTACGCATCGGGCACTGCGTGCAGCCATTGAAGCCGGTTGTGAGCGGTTTGTCATGATCTCCACAGACAAAGCCGTAAACCCAACAAGCGTCATGGGATGCACGAAACGACTGGCGGAATTACTCGTTCTGCACGAGGGCTCCAAGGCAGACATTCGCTGTGTCATCACGCGTTTCGGAAACGTACTTGGAAGCAACGGTTCGGTCATTCCCTTGTTCAAACAACAAATCGAACGAGGAGGCCCCATCACCGTCACCGATGCCGAAGTCACGCGCTATTTCATGACCATTCCCGAGGCCGTATCCCTCGTACTTGAAGCCTCGGCCATTGGAGAGAAAAACAACGTGTTTGTTTTCGACATGGGCGAATCCGTGCGCATCCTGGATCTTGCCAACAAAATGATTGCCTTGGCTGGAATGGAAGCTGGACGCGATATTGAAGTGGTCATCACCGGACTGCGCCCCGGAGAGAAGATGCACGAAGAATTGCTTTCCCAACGGGAATCCCTCCTGCCCACACACCACGAAAAAATCATGCGGGCCCAGACGCCAGGAACCCTCGCGTCCAGCGATATGAATGCCATTGCAGCATTGGCAACAGACCAGGGCAACCACAGCGCCACGCGCCAGCTCCTTGCCGCGCTCATCCCAGAATACAAAGGGTGATGGGCGAAGATGTGTTTCACACAATCCACGCGCCTGCTGATGCCCTGTACAAAGTAAAGGGATCAAAACACTACGGTTACGTCTTCCCGG
The DNA here is from genome assembly GCA_002448555.1 of Flavobacteriales bacterium UBA6969. Taxonomy (GTDB): domain Bacteria; phylum Bacteroidota; class Bacteroidia; order Flavobacteriales_D; family Sanyastnellaceae; genus UA16. The sequence continues at coordinate 10,790 of DJYV01000027.1, read as the reverse complement.
TCAAAAGCGTTGACGAAGCCAAGGCCCACCTCGAAGTGCTGCGCAAAAAGCACCACGACGCACGGCATCACGCCTACGCCTACCGAATAGGCCCAACGGGTGATGCTTGGCGCACATCGGATGACGGAGAACCCGCCAACAGCGCTGGCCCACCTATCCTCGGAGCGCTCAAGTCAAAAGAAGTCACGAACTGCCTCGGGGTCGTCGTACGGTACTTCGGCGGAACGAAACTCGGTGTTGGCGGATTGATTGACGCGTACAGGACGGCCACCTTGATGGCGCTCGAAAACAGCCAGATTGTAGAACGCTTCATCGAGAAATCAGTGACCGTTCGGTGCCCCTACGGTTTAATCGGTGTGGTCATGGCATTGGGTGAAAGACTCAACGCGCGCGTGATGGACCAGACATTTACCGATACCTGCACGGTCTGCCTCAACATACGCGCGTCTCAGTACCCCACATTGCATCGAGCTTTGGACGAATTCTACGGTTGCGAAATCCTACCGTAAGGCAAAAAAAACGGTGGCCCTAGAGCCACCGTCTTTCGTATCAAAAGCTTAGACGCTTTACTCAATGATGAGCTTCACCGTCTGTACGTCTGTTTCGTTGCGCAACTGCAGCATGTATTGACCTACCGCCTGGTTGCTGAAGTCCAGCACATTCACGGTACCGTTGAGTTGTCCAGCAGCGGCCAACTGACCCAAACCGTTGAGCAAGCTCCACTCCGCCCTGGCGAAGGATTCATTCGTCGTGAGTTGAACTGCACCGTTTGTCGGATTGGGATAGAGGGATTTGAAAGCACTGCTGACTTCCTCCATTCCGACCACCGTGATGGTAACGGGAATGCGATCGGATGGACAGCCGTCAAATGGCGTTTGCACCACCCAATTGTAGAAGAAGTAGTAATAATTGTAGGCATTGTTGCCTCCCGCTGTACTCTGGGTGATGGACCCCAAGGTTCCCAATTCGTAGGGATAGGCCATGTCCGTGCCTGGGCCATCGCGCCACAATTGCGGGTCATCCGCGAATGAGCGCAAGCCGTAGTTGGTTCCGGCAGGTACTTCAAAATCCAATGTCAACGTGTTCAAGCCATCGGTCAAGTCAAACACTCCCGATGCCAATACAGTGCCTTCGGCATCAATGACACCAATCTCGCGCTCGCCGGCGCCGTTGGCATACACATCCACGGTATGGATAACCAGGTCTTCATACGCATCGAAAAGCAACCAACGTACGCTGTTGTCGTGGTACTGGCCTTGCCCCATGCCCATGCGGCCTCCATTGCCTTCCTCCAATCCTGAATCGTTGATGTCTTCCACCCACAACGTGGTCGTTTCCGCAAGTGATGTTTCGTACGCCTCACCAATGAACAATGGATCGACGGCCAACTCATCATCGTACCACCGGGTAGACGATGACGAAGACGTCAATGTAAACGTCTCATCCGCATTCACTGCATCGGGAACGGTGATGGTGGGAACGTCAGGAGCATCCAATACCTCCACAACAAACTCTTCAGAAGGATTGTCGTTACCGCACTCGTCCAACAAAATGAGCGAGTACGTGCCCGATTCCGTTACCGAGATGCTTTGCGTTGTTTCTCCGTTAGACCACGTCCATTCGGCACCGTTGGGCCCAATGAACTCAACAGCATTGCCATCGCAGAAAGTGAGTTCACCGACAACTTGTACTTCCGGCGCTTGGGCCGTGATGACCTCAACCGCAACGGACTCCGAAATGGCTGCACATCCATCGGCGTCGTATACGACCACGCTGTAGAGGCCCGCTTCTCCCACTTCAATGGAAGCCGTCTCATCACCCGTCGACCAGGCATACGACGCGAAGGTCCCATTCACTGACAACTCAAGCGTTTCATCGGGGCACAAAACCAATTCCGAAGAAAACGACAGTTCGACGTCCGTCATGCACGGCGCCTCCAAGAAGTTGTGGTACTGGTCAATGGCCGGGTTTTCAATGGTTGTTTCCATGCCGCTGGGCCACTTGATGGTCGCGGTTTCGACCACCTCGTGCGCCCCCAATCCAAACATGCACGCAAACGTGTTCGTGATGCCGTAGCTCTCTCCAGCACGTACTTCACGAATCATCGTTCCAAAGTCACCTGTCAGCACCACCTTGGTTCCGACAGCGTCTTTGTTCGAAACAATTCCTTCGAGGTCGAATGCAATCCAGTGGTTGTCATTCCCCGTGTTGAGCCAGAGAATGTCGTCGTTGCCGTTGTCGGGGGAGTTGTATCCGTTGCCGTAGCTCGCATAGACGTCAATCGTACCATCTCGGTTCACGTCACCCAGTGCGAAACTGTGCATGGTATCACCGGATGAAAAGGCGTTGTCCTGTGTGAAGGTTCCGTCACCGTTGTTGCGGTAGTAGCGGTGGATGCCACCTGCTACTAGAACGTCCACAAATCCGTCGTTGTCGAAATCCGCCATTTTGGCCTGCAACGCGAAACCGTCAAAATCCAATCCCGCGGCTTGCGTGATGTCCGTGAAGTATCCGTTGCCGTCGTTCTCCAATAACGTCATGGTGGTCGAGTGATTGGTCAAGAAGCAGTCGAAATCGCCGTCGTTGTCGTAGTCGGCAAAGTCCACAGTCCAGCTTTGTTCATTCAACACCAACCCGCGTTCCTCTGCCACTTCAGCCCACGTGCCGTCTCCGTTGTTCATCCAGATTTGGTTGACGCGACGCGGATCGAAAGGATCGTTCACGAACTGGCGGCATTTCGCAATCACCAAGTCCACATCGCCATCGTTGTCAAAGTCACTGAACACCGTGCCGTAGTTGCCGCTGTGGTCGGTGTTGGGGTAGTCAGAATAATCGTAGTCTGTCAAATCGATCAGCGTGGCATCGTTGTCCAAATCGCTTCCGTTGCCTTTCCACATGCGAGAAAGCGCATCATCGTGGCACCCAAACGCGTCCAATTGACCGTCGTTGTCGATGTCAGCAAAATTGCATGCCTGCATGAACATCGAGCCATCCGCAAGATCCATGTCACTCGATGAACCAACGGCATCAATGTGCTTCACGTGCACACCGTCATATGCACCACCGGCGAACACGTCTTTGTGGCCATCGTTGTCGTAATCACCAATGGTCATGCCCCATTGGTTGCTGTTCGACACGTTTCCGTAATCCACCTCAGCGAATCCACCGGAAGCATCTTGGTATAAAACTTTAACGGTCTTTGATTGGTCCAACACCACGATGTCATCGAGGCCGTCGTTGTCCATATCGGTGAATCCGACGCAGTTGCCGCTGTTGTAGCTATCTGGCAAAGTTCCCGAGTCATTCGAGAAAGTTTGGCCGAGCACCAAGCCGCAGGCAAGTGCAAAAGTGATGGAAAGGAAAATGTGTCGCATAAGGTTTCGTTACATTAGTCAGGTGGTGCAATATAGCTCTGAATAAAACCAAATCGAACGCAAAAGTGTTCAAGCCGCTGGAAACTCGACTAAATTCGCACCATGACTCCCGGCGGAACAGCTGCATTTCACACCCTTGGCTGCAAACTGAACTTCTCAGAGACGTCCACCATAGCTCGAGATTTGGGCGAAGCCGGGTACGCGCGGGTTGGCATCGACGACGCCCCAGACTTGGTGGTCATCAACACCTGCAGCGTTACAGAGCAAGCCGATGCCAAATGCCGCAATGCTGTGCGTCGCGCCCTCAACAGCAACCCCGAGGCCTTCATCGCTGTCATCGGTTGCTATGCGCAATTGAAGCCCCAGGAAATCAGCGAAATTGAGGGGGTGGACATCGTCCTCGGCGCTTCGGAAAAATTCAACCTCCTCGAGCACATCAGCGCGAAAAAAGCACAAGGCCAGGTCGCTGTAGGTCCGATTAAAGAGGTACGCTCTTTTATCCCTGGATTCTCCAGCCAAGACCGCACACGGACCTTTCTGAAGGTCCAGGATGGGTGCGACTATTTCTGCTCATTCTGCACCATTCCACTGGCACGAGGCCGCTCTCGCAATGCCTCTGTTGAAGAAACCGTGGCCACAGCCAGGCAAGCAACAGATCAAGGAGCCAAGGAGATTGTACTGACCGGGGTGAACATCGGTGATTTCGGCAAATCGACCGGAGAATCGTTTTTGGACTTGGTCCAAGCCCTCGACAACGAGGTCCCTGCCGAGCGGTTCCGCATCAGCAGCATCGAACCCAACCTCTTGACCCCGGAGATCATCACTCACGTCGCGGAGAGCAGCAAGTTTCAACCCCACTTTCACATCCCGCTCCAAAGCGGTTCGGACCCCGTGCTCAAAGCGATGCGGAGGCGGTACCGAACGGCGTTGTACCGGGAACGCATCGAGGCCATTCGCAACGTCCTCCCCTACGCGAGCATTGGCGTCGACGTCATCACAGGGTTCCCAAATGAAACCGAGGCGGCGTTTGCGGAGACACAAGCCTTCTTGTTGGACCTCCCGATCAGTTATCTCCATGTATTCACGTATTCGGAAAGGGCCCGAACAACCGCTCCTCGGATGGAGGAGTCGGTGCCCGTGGAAATGCGCAAAGCACGCACCAAGCAATTGCGCATGCTGTCGCTGAAAATGCAGCGCCAACACTATGACCGCTTTGTGGGTACGTCAAAACCGGTGCTGTTCGAGGAAAGCACCGAAGACGGACTGCGCTTCGGCTATACCCCCGAGTACGTGCGCATTGGCATCGACGCCCAAGCCGTGGAAGCCAACCAAATTACACCCGTCCAGATTCACACCGTTCATGCCGCAGGCTACGCTTCCGGCTCCATTGCGAACCCTTCGCCCGCCTGACCCATGTACCCAACCCTTTACCATGCCTTGCTCGACCTCTTCGGATGGGACATTCCCGCTCTGAAACTGATCAACAGCTTCGGTCTGTTCGTGGCCTTGGCCTTTGTTGCTGCGGCATTCACCCTGCGCAAGGAAATGGACCGGAAACAACGCTTAGGTATTTTTCAGCCCACATCAACCACGGTGACCATCGGGGGACCGGTCGCTTGGACGGAATACCTCACGCAGGTATTGGTCGGTTTCATCTTGGGATGGAAGTTCATCTACCTCGCAGTCAACGCCGGCGAGCTGTTTCAAACCGGTATGCCGCAGCGCCACCTCTTCAGCCTTGAAGGCAGCCCCGTCCTGGGGCTGATACTCGCTGCTCTTTTCGCAGGCTGGCGCTACTGGGAAGCCCAAAAAGCAGGTGTAAAACCCATCAATAAAACCGTGGAAGCACCTGCCAGCCAACACGTTGGAGGCATCGTAACGGCTGCCGCAATTGGAGGCATTGCGGGCGCAAAGCTGTTTCACCTCCTTGAATACCCCGAAGAAATGGTCCGGTTTTTTCGCGAGCCCTCCTTGCAAAATTTTCTCGGGGGATTGACCATTTACGGCGGTTTAATCGTCGGCGGCTTGGCCGTGTATCTGTACGCGCGACGGAACAACTTGAAATTTCTCCCGCTTGCTGACGCCACTGCGCCGGGATTGATGCTCGCGTATGGCATTGGTCGCATTGGTTGCCAAGTCAGTGGGGACGGTGACTGGGGCATTCCGAATCCGCATCCCAAACCCGACTGGATGGGCCTCTTGCCAGATTGGATGTGGTCGTACGCATTTCCCAACAACGTGAATGGTGTCTACGGTGCCCGCCCTGCTGGGTACACCGGCAAGCTCATCGGCCCTGAAGATCCGTGGCCGATTTTTGATGGATACGGAACCTACCTCGATCCGGGGGTCTATCCCACCGCCTTTTATGAAACCCTCATGGCCGTGCTCATTTTCGCATTGCTGTGGAGTGTGCGCAAACGCATTGCCGTTCCAGGGAGGTTGTTCGCGCTGTATTGCGTTTTCAATGGATTGGAACGCTTTTTCATTGAAAAAATCCGTGTCAATGTGGAATTGGATGTGCTGGGCATGGCTGTGACCCAAGCCGAAGTGATTTCCACCCTGACCTTCATCGCAGGCCTCTTGCTGTGGGCGGTTTTGGGGCGAAAGAAGGGCGGTTAAACGATTGCGCCATTGACTCGTCCCATACACAATGCATGGCAACCCATCTCAACCCGCCTGGCTCGAAGATTTAGTCCATGCCACGGGATTGAAGCGTGAACAGGCGTTTGCCGCCATGATGCAGGCGTGGCATGTCCCCATTTACTCCTTTTTGCGCAGCATGTTGAATGAGCATGACGATGCTGCCGATGCTACGCAGGAGACGTTCCTGCAGGTCTTCCGTTCCATCGAGACCTTTCGGGGCGCGGCCAAGTTCTCAACGTGGCTGTACACCATCGCGCGCCGCAAAGGACTGGATGCCCTTCGATCGCGCAAGCAATTGGCCTTGCGCCATTCCCATTCGGAGGCTCCCGACTGGGAGGCCCGACTTGAGGCCGATCCCTTTTTTGACGGAGATGAAGCCGAGCGAAAGCTCTATGCCGCACTTCAACTCCTCCCCGCCCGACAGCGTGAGGTGTTCACCCTCCGGTATTTTCAGGAAATACCCTACGCGGACATTGCCGAACTCACTGGCACGTCAGAAGGAGCTGCGAAAGCTTCGTATTTTCATGCCAAGAACAAAGTTCAAGCCCACCTCGCCTCCAGCGCCGATTAAACCTATTGCACTGCTTTTCGTCCAATTCACACAGACCATGCCCCAAAAGAATACACCATACAGGACACCAGAAGGCTTTTTCAAGCAACAGCAAGAAGCCATCTGGAAACGAGCTTCATCCCCGGCAGCTGAACGGGGGCTGAAGCCTGTCGGTGGGTTAGGGCGATACGCCTGGGCTGCGGGCCTCGCTGCCACCTTGGCCATAGGTCTGTTCTTCGTCCTACCGCAAACCCCTGAAGCATGCGAGTCGTTTGCGTGCTTATGGGACCGCACCCCTATACAGTCCATTCCACTCGATGATGCAGAAATCGAAACCTGGATGGACGATGACCTCTTGTTTGAAACCGTTTTAAATGAAACTACCGATGCATAATTCACTGTCTTTTTTGACCCTGTTTTTCATGGTGCCAATGCTGGCCCTGGCCCAGACGCCTCAATCGCAGAAAGAATTGCGGGAAGACCGCATGCAGGCGTTGCGCGTAGCCTTTTTTGTGGAAGAACTGTCCCTGACCCCGGAGGAAAGCGCCCTTTTCTGGCCCGCCTGGAATGAGGAAGAGGAAAAACTCAAAGCCCACGGGGATGCCGTTCGCGCGATTGAAACGCAACTGAAATCCACGGAATCAGACGAAGAAGCTGCCGAATTGATTCAAGAATTGAAGCAATTGCAACGAGCCGGCCTCGAACTTCGGCACCAAGCCATCGACCGCATCGCAGCTTTCATCGGGTACCGCCGTGCAGGAATGATTAAACAAGTGGAGCGCGAATTCAGAACGCGGGTGATGAAGCGCAGGATGAAAGGAAGCAAATCAGGCAATGGCCAACGTCCCAGCGATCGCAAACCGCGTGGCCCTCAACGCTACTGAGGTATTAGGCAAACTCCGTTGATGCAGTAGCGCATGCCCGTTGTGGTCGGTCCGTCGGAAAAAAGGTGACCGAGGTGGCCATCGCACGTAGCGCATCGCACTTCGACCCGAACCATGCCGTGGCTTTTGTCGAGCACCTCCTTCATGGCCCCTTTGGACGCCTCACGATCGAAACTGGGCCAGCCACATCCGGAATCAAATTGAGCTGAAGCATCGAACAGTTTGGTTCCGCAGCCCTTGCACAAGAATTCACCCTGATGACCGGTCTGGTGGAGCGGAGATGAGAACGGTCGCTCGGTACCGTTTTGGCGCATCACCCGGTACGCCTCAGCGCCCAGTGTATCCAACCACTCCTGCTCCGTCTTAGGCTGGCGTGCAGGCTCATCACCCGCCATGTCCGGATGACTTTGGACCTTTGCCGTGGTGACGATTGCCGCCTTTGCGCTTGGGCTTCCGGTGGTTGTTGCCTTTGCCTTGGTGGTGGCGGTTACGTGGCCCCTTGCCTCCGCGGTGGCCTCCACCGCCTCTGCGTCGACCGCTTTTGGGATCGTACTCCGGTCCCTTGCCCACCTTCGCCGGCAAGTCCAGCTTATCCACCGAACGTTCAATCAACCGCTCAATGCGGCCGAATCGTTGCTGGTCATCAGGATTGACCAACGTAATGCCCTCCCCGTCGCGGTTGGCCCTTGCGGTTCGGCCGATGCGGTGTACATAATCCTCTTCGTTGGGCGGCACATCGTAATTGACCACCAACTCGATGTTGTCGATGTCAATGCCTCGGCTGACCACATCAGTCGCCACCAGGATGGGGAACTTGCGCTGGCGAAAACCGAGCATGACCTCCTCCCGTTCGCTTTGTTCGGAATCGGATGAGATACGCTCGCATTTGATGCCCGCCTTGCGCAGCACGCGGATGACCTGGCCCACCGTCTTCTTTCGCGAAGTGAACACAATGCCCGATGCCACATTCCGGTCCTTCAACACTTCCACAAGGACGTCGTCTTTCTGGTAATCAAAAAGCACGTAGGCGCCTTGCTTGATTTTCTCTGCGGGCTTGGAAAGCGCCAGCTTCACGACTTCGGGGTCCTTTTGCAGGTCACTGGCCAGGTCCTCAATGCGGTCTGGCATGGTAGCGCTGAACAGCAAGGTCTGTCGATCATCGCGGCATTTTTCGGCAATGCGCATGATGTCTCCCACAAAGCCCATGTCCAGCATGCGGTCCGCCTCATCCAAAATCAAGCATTGCAATTCCGACAAATCCACATAACCGAGCGTCAGGTGAGACAAGAAACGACCTGGTGTGGCAATGATGATGTCCGCACCATCGGTCAAGGCTTTTTTCTCTCGGCTGAAATCATGGGCACTGCCGCCACCGTAAATAGCCAGGCTTGTGACTTTGGCGTAGTAGCCAAACCCCTCCACCGCTTGGTCGATTTGCATCGCCAATTCGCGGGTAGGCACAACAATCAGTGCTTTGGTTTTGCCGTTGTCTTCTGTATCGAGGATCCGATCAATGGTAGGCAACAAAAAAGCCGCCGTCTTGCCCGTACCCGTTTGGGCAATGCCGAGAAAGTCCTTGCCTTTGAGAATCGTCGGTATGGCCTGTTCTTGAATGGGGGTTGCTTCCTCAAACCCCATGGCATCCAGTGCATCAAGCACATCGGGGTGCATGGGCATCGCATCAAAGCGCATGCGCTTATTTTCTTCTTCCACGCTTGAAAGTTACGGCGATTGCAACCAAACCGGCATCAACGGTGTTATATTTTCGCTCCAACGTTTTCAACGCTTGTGTCGTACCTCCAGCATATGAAGTTGCCTGCTGCCTTCGGGAAGGTGATGCTCTTCCTCTTGTTCGCCCTGCAGGCGACGCAAGGACGAGCGGCGCATGCCATGGGTGGGGAGATTTTCTACAGCTACCTCGGCGGCGGCGATTTTGAAATCACCTTGATTTTCTACCGGGAATGCTACAATAGCAGCATCGAACCGAGCGGATGGCAGAGCGGGGGTACCAACCTCGATCCGACAATCAAATTGGGCGTGTACGAACTGGACAATTTGTATGCCTTGTACAATGTCGATTTGGTCGAGGCTTCCATCGAGCCCCTCGAAACCGTACTGGAAAACCCCTGCGGCAATTTGCCACCCGACCTGTGCATGCAACGGTTGGAGTACACCATTGTCGTGAATCTGCCTGCAAGTGATACGGGCTATGATCTGATTTTCCAGCGCTGTTGCCGGAACCCGGGAATCGCAAACATCCCGAATCCCGGAGATGTCGGAATCACGCTCACCACTCAAATCCCGCCGTTCACGGACGACAGCAGCCCGAACAACAGTCCCCAATTCAACGTGTACCCGCCAGAAGCCATTTGCACCAACTTTGACTTCTTCTTGGATCAAAGCGCGACGGATGCAGATGGGGATTCGCTGGTGTATTCGTTTTGCACGCCGCTCGATGGTGGATCGCCGAACGATCCCTCGCCCAACCCTGAGCCTGCCTCCACTTTTACCCCGATTCCCTGGGGCGGAGGCTTCAGCGCTACAGATCCCATCCCTTCCAATCCGCCTTTCGAGATTGACCCGGCGACTGGTCAGGTCTCCGGATTCCCAACAACACCCGGTGCCTACGTCATCGGTATTTGCGTTTCCGAGTACCGAGACGGTGAATTGCTGAGTACGGTCATGCGTGATTTCCAGCTCAACGTGGTCATGTGCGACCCAACCATCATTTCAGCAGTTCAACCGCAAACAGACAACCAGCTGTGCATCGGTGAAACCATCGGATTCACCGAGAACAGCATCGGTGCCCAGAGCTTGCTTTGGGATTTTGGAGTGCCCGAAATCGACACGGACGTCAGCACCTTGAGTGACCCGTCTTACACGTATCCGGACACCGGCGTGTACACCGTCACGTTAATCGCCAATCCAACCTGGCCATGTGCCGACACCTCGTCGCAGGTCTTTTATGTCTATGAACCCCTCGACCTCGATGTGGAAGTCATTGATTTTGAATGCTTGAATGGAGTTGAGGCCTTTGACTTAGAGGCCAATGGTGCATTTACGGACAACACCAATTTGACGTGGAATCTGATTGGCGGGCTCCCCAGCAGCCAAGAGGGATTGACCACGGACTGGGTGACGTTCGCAAACGCGGACAATTGGACCATCACCCTCGAGGCCGAACATTTCGGTTGCGAATCCTCCGTCAATTTTGAGTGGGACGCGCCCGAATCACCCGTAGCGGGCGTTGCCGACCAAAGCTCATTCTGCCAGGGATTTGACTTCGATTTTGAAAACCTATCAATAAACGGAGAGAACTGGTTTTGGGATTTTGGCGTG
>DJYV01000052.1:7422-7644 GCA_002448555.1 Flavobacteriales bacterium UBA6969 | reverse complement strand
CCGCTCGGTTTCTTGTTCGAGCTGGTCCTGATCGAGGGCGTGGCGCACGGTCAGTAGGATGCGGTTGAGGTCCAGCGGCTTTTGGATGAAGTCAAAGGCGCCCACCTTGATGGCTTGCACCGCTGTCTCCACGGTGCCGTGGCCGCTGATCATGATGACGCGGCCATCGATACCCTTTTCCACAAGGGCATCGAGAACTTCCAACCCGTCCATTTTGGGCAT
>DJYV01000052.1:0-7104 GCA_002448555.1 Flavobacteriales bacterium UBA6969 | reverse complement strand
TCCATTTTGGGCATCTTGATGTCACAAAAGACCACATCAAAGGCAAACCTGGTCGCCAGCTTGAGGCCTTCCGCACCGTCCTCCGCTTCCATGACCTGGTAATTCTCGTACTCGAGGATTTCCTTCAAGCTCGCTCGGATGGGCGCTTCATCATCGATGATGAGAATTTTGGGGGACTTCTTCATGGTCAATTCGTTTGATCGCTTGAACCGGTACAAAGATGTTGCCAAACTGCCTCCATGAGGCCTTCGCGCATGGCAAATGGCGATCGGTAGACGGTGGCCGTGGGGGTCATTTTTCCCAGCACGTGCATGAGGAGCATGCTGGACAAGGGAATCATCTTGGCCCGATCCGGAGCCATGCCGGGGATTTTCAAGCGCTGTTTGTGCGGTTCCGTCAACAGCCTTCGGTGCAACCGCTGCAACGCTTGGCGGTCGATGGGTTCGAGGTCCCGCCGTTGCAAATACGGGACGTCCGCATGTGAACCATTGACAGCTTCGGCAAACGTATCGAACGATCCGCTGCTTCCTACGAGCGCAGTAGGCTGGTATTCGAAGAGGACAGCTTCAAGGGGCTCCATGACGTTGTCCAAAAACGCGCGGTAGCGCTCCTCGCCTGCTGCCCCGAGCGGGTCGGTGGGCTTGCCGAATTCTTCGAGCCGCGCCACACCGGCGTCGAGGCTCAGGGCAACCTTGGATTGCCACGCGCCGGCGTCGGTTCGCTCGGCCACCACAAACTCCACACTGCCTCCACCGATATCCATGATGAGCACCCGCTCCAAGTCGTCGGTTAAGGTCTGGGCCACGCCGCGAAAAATCCAATCCGCCTCCTCTTCCCCGCCGATGATGCCCAGGTCCCAGCCGAATTGACTGCGTACCGCTTCAGCGAATGTGGTGCCGTTGGAGGCGTCGCGCAGGGCACTGGTTCCGACCACCCGCACGTCCTTGACGTTGTAATTGCCCAAGGCCTGGTGAAACGTCCCCAGCGCGTCGAGTCCACGTGCGAACCGATCGGAACGGATCGAGCGGTTTTGGAAACCGCCTTGGCCGATGAAGACTGGCTGCCGAAGCACGTGCTTGCGTTCCCACGTGTCGCCACTCCCCTCGGCAATCAGTACCGTGAACATATTGGTGCCGCAGTCGATCACCGCAGCGCGTTGGGTTGGGGTCGTGGTCTCAGTCATGGCGGACCCAGCGGAACAACTCCCGCACGGTGATTTTCTTGCCGTGCATCAAAATTCCGGTGCGGAAAATCCGCGCCGACACGAGGACAAAACCGTAGGCAGTGGCGAGGACACCGAGCAAGGAGAGTACGAGTTCCCACCACGCGACCCCGAGGGGCAAGCGAATGAGCATCAAAACGGGTGCGGTCAGCGGAACGAATGAACCAATTACGGCCACTTGGCCTTCGGGGTTCTGAATGGCCATGACAGCCGTGATGTACGCCGCAAATAGCGGGAGCATCGCCGGCAACATCAAGTACTGGGCATCGGATTCTTGCTCCACGGCAGAACCGATGGCGGCAAACAGCGCCGCGTACATGAAGAACCCGGCAGCGAAATACGCCAGCGCACACACCACCATCAAGGGCCAATTTACTTCCAACACGAAGCCCAACAAATCATTGGACGCCATCCACGTTTCAAAGTCGAGCTCTACCGCCTCATTAGACGCTGAGGTCAAGACGCCCGACACTTCAAGGGCTTGTCCGCCCACTTGGAACACCAAGAAGCCCAGCACAGTCAGCGCAATGACCTGCGTCACACCAACCAGGCCGATGCCGATGATTTTGCCGGCGAGCAACTCCATGGGACGCACAACGCTGATGATCACCTCGACAATGCGGTTGGCTTTTTCCTCAATGACACCGCGCATGACGTGCATGCCGTACACCATGATTTGCATAAACATGAACAAGCTGAAGACAAAGCCGATGATGGACCGTCCCGTGGCGTTGCCATCCTTGGTGATGATGTCTTCTCCCACCAAGCTGACTTTCGTCTTCAGGCGTTTGTACACCTCGTAATCGAGCGCCAATTCTTCTTTCACCTTGAACCGTTCAATCGCCGCAGCAAGGTCCCGCTCAATGGCGTTCTGGGCTGTGATGGAAGGCGATTTTTCGTACAGATTTTTGGCTTGACCGTGTTGCAAAATGGCATCATCCAATAAAACCATGGAGGTAAAATCGGAAAGCAAAAATTCGTCGTCTGACAAAGCCACATCCGCAAAACGGTATTCGAGCTGTTCCCGCTCGGGGAAGCATTCGGGGCAAATGGGCAAGTACGCCAGGCGCGTATCGTCCCAGAACGTGATCATGCCCGAGAGGTCAACGACCAAGACATTGTTTTCCTCCATCTCAGCATTCTCCAACCACACCCCGAGGCCCACTCCCAGCCCAAGCAAGACCGGCACCATGAGCGTTCCGATGATGAATGCTCGGCGGCGGACGCGCGTAATCCACTCCCGGTAGATGATGAGTGCCTGTTTGTTCATGCCACGGGTTGCTTTTGGTGTTCCACTGCACGAATGAAAATGTCCCGCATTCCCGGGCGCCAAGGTGTGCAGGACGTGAGCTCCACCTGTTCCGAAATCCAACGCACCCACGTTGCGATGTCAGACTCTGAGGGCAGGCGCAGCATGGCGAGGTGCTCGCCCGGCACTTCGGGATTGGGATTGACTTCGATGAGCTCAGCGCTGGCGCCCAAGGCCACCGTAAATGCCATGACCGTATCGCGGAACGTAACCGCGTACCGGCCATCGCGGGCGGCTTCGCGGAGTTCGGGCACCTTGCCGTTCAGCACGAGTTGTCCCCGGTTGAGCAAAGCGACCTCATCGCACATCTCCTCCACACTGCCCATGTCGTGCGTGGACAGCAAGATCGTCGTGTCGCCTTTGGCCTTGAGTTCCAGGATCGCTTCGCGGATGCGCTGGGCATTGATGGGATCAAATCCGCTCAGCGGCTCATCCAATATCAACAGGCGCGGCTCGTGCAGCACCGAGAGAATGAACTGGATTTTCTGAGCCATGCCCTTGCTGACTTCGCTGACCTCCTTGTGCCACCAGCCATCCACCTCGAGGCGGTCAAACCAATAGCGCAGCCGCTCGCGCGCTTCTTTCTTATCCAGTCCACGCAACTGAGCGAAATACAGGGCCTGCTCCCCAACCCGCATCGACTTGTACAAACCGCGTTCTTCGGGCAGATAGCCAATGCTCGGCAGATGGGCCCGCGTCAGGGGTTCGCCAAAAAAGGAGATGGAGCCGGCGTCCGGCGCCGTGATGCCATTGAGCATCCGCAACAAAGTGGTCTTGCCTGCGCCGTTGGGGCCAAGCAAGCCGAAGATGCCGGATTGCGGGACCTGGAAGCCTACACCGGCCAATGCACGCTGCTCGCCAAATCGCTTTTCAATTCCTGAAATGTCGAGGGCTGGAACAGTGGGCATGCGTGCAAATTAACCATCAAGTGAACATATCCCGCACCTTGTCGAAGAAGCCCTTTTCCTGGTGGTTGGCATCGGGCTGGAAATTCTTTGACTCGCGAAGTTGTTCGAGCAATTCACGCTCCTCACTGGAGAGCTTTTTGGGCGTCCATACATTGATATTCACCAGCAAATCGCCCTGACCGTAGCTGTCGACGGCGGGAAGTCCCTTGCCGCGGAGCCGCACGATGCGACCGCTTTGGGTGCCCGGTTCGATGGTGATTTTTGCCTTGCTTCCCACCAACGGAACCTCGGCTTGGGCGCCGAGTGCTGCGTCCGTGAACGGGATGTACAAGTCGTAGTGCAAGTTCTTGCCGTTGCGCTGGAGCGTTTCGTGCGGGATGGCATCGATGACCACGAGCAAATCGCCCGGCACCCCGCCCATCGGGGCGCCGTTGCCTTCTCCGCGCACGCTCAACTGCATGCCGTCCTCGACGCCGGCGGGGATCTCGATGGTGACCACGGCCTCTTTGCGGACCATGCCCCATTCATCCGAGCCGGAGGGACGCTTCTTCACCGATTGCCCGCTGCCTTGGCATTGGGGACAGGTGCTGGCCGTTTGCATCTGGCCGAGGATGGTGTTTTGGACGCGGCGAATCTGGCCGGTGCCTCCACACGTCTGGCAATCCCCATACTCAGCACCTTCGGCTTGGACCTGCTTGAAAACCTTCACCTTCTTTTCGACGCCCTCCGCGATCTCTTCCAGGGTCAACTTGACCTTAATGCGCAGGTTGGAGCCCTTCATGCGCCGACGACGACCGCCGCCGCCACCCGCACCACCGCCAAAGGCGCCACCGAAGATGTCGCCAAACTGGCTGAAGATGTCTTCCATGTTCATCCCGCCGAATCCGGCACCGCCTCCCGGTCCGCCGCGCAAGCCGTCGTGACCGAAGCGGTCGTACTGGGCGCGCTTCTGATCGTCTTGGAGCACTTCATAGGCCTCTGCGGCCTCCTTGAACTTCTCTTCCGCCACTGCGTCGCCCGGGTTTTTGTCCGGGTGGTATTTGAGGGCCAGCTTGCGGTAGGCCTTCTTGATATCGGAATCAGAGGCCTTTCGGTCGACCCCTAAAATTTCATAGTAATCCCGCTTCGCCATGGGTCTTCTTATTCACCGACCACCACCTTCGCATAGCGAATCACGGCATCGTTCAATTTGTAACCGGCTTCCACCACATCCACGACCTTACCGGAAAGTTCAGGAGAAGGAATGCGGGTGATCGCTTCGTGGATGTCCACGTCAAAGGCATCGCCCGGCTGGACCTCGAGTTGCTCCACGCCCTGCGCTTTGAGGATTTGCTTGAGTTTGTTGTGGATGAGCTTCTGGCCTTCTTTCAATCCATTGACATCTTCCGAATCGGCAGCGGCTGTTTGCGCGCGTTCGAAATCATCCAGGATCGGCAGCAGGCTTTCCAACACGTCTTTCGAGGCATTGCGAATCAGGTCGCCGCGCTCGCGCATGGTGCGCTTGCGGAAATTGTCAAATTCAGCATAGAGCCGCAGGTAGCGGTCCTGCCAATCCGTCTGTTCTTCTTGCCCTTCTGCCTTGCCTTCTTCTTCTGCCTGCTCCTCGGTAGCCGCGTCTGCTTGGGGTTGCACCTCGGCTGCTTGTGCTTGGGTCTCCTCGGTTTCCGCTTGGTTCGCGGCTGTTTCTTCCACGTTCGACGTATTCATGTCTGGGGTACTTTCCTTGATTTGTCTCACCTTGTCCAAATCCGATGCCATACTGCAGCAACCGGACAACCTGTCAGGTGAACCGGATCAGAAGGATTTGACGTGCTTGTCAATCTGGCGGTGCAATTCGAAGCCGCGTAGGTTCTTGCCCACGATTACCCCGTTCTCATCGATGAGAAAACTCATGGGGATGGAGTTGACGCCGTACATCGCCGCCGCTTCACTTTGCCAGCGCTTGAGGTCGGAAACGTGCCATTTCCAATCGAGCTGGTCCTGAGCGATGGCCGATTTCCAGCGGGCCACGTCGCTGTCCAAGGACACGCTGAACACTTCAAAGCCGTCAGCCGACTTGAATTTGGCCTTCTTGTACTTGTTGTACGCGTTGACCACGTTCGGGTTTTCTCGGCGGCACGGTCCGCACCACGAGGCCCAGAAATCCACCAGCACCAAGCTGCCGCGCAGGTCGCTCAACTTCATGGTCTTGCCTTTCGGATTGGATAAGGCGATCTCCGGTGCGGTGTCGCCGATGGCCGTGCCGACCTTGTTCGTTGGAATGACAGCGGCAGAATCGGGTGCCTCAACGGGCGATGCAAAAAAGATCGCAGCAGCGAGCGCCAACGAACCGAGGGTGGTTTTCAAAATCATGAAGGCAATTTACGCAATCAATCGACCCGTTCAATGCGGGCACCCAGCGCTTTTAACCTTCCTTCGATGTCTTGGTAACCGCGGTCAATCTGGCCGATGTTGTGAACCACCGATTGGCCCTCCGCCGAGAGTGCTGCAATGAGGAGCGAAACTCCCGCACGGATGTCGGGTGATGTCATGGTCACGCCGCGCAACGGGCTCTTCCGGTCCATCCCGATGACGGTGGCACGGTGCGGGTCGCAGAGGATGATTTGCGCTCCCATGTCGATGAGCTTGTCGGTGAAGAACAGGCGGCTCTCGAACATCTTCTGGTGAATCAATACGCTGCCTTTGGCTTGGGTGGCCGTCACCAACACAATGGACAACAAATCCGGCGTGAAGCCCGGCCACGGCGCGTCCGAAACGGTGAGGATGGAGCCGTCTATGAAGGTTTCGATTTCGTACGAATCTTGCGAAGGCACGAAGATGTCGTCACCGCGGCGCTCGAGCTGAATACCCAGCTTCTGGAAAACCTTGGGGATGACCCCGAGCTCGTCGTACGCCACGTCCTTGATGGTGATTTCACTTTGCGTCATGGCCGCCAAGCCGATGAAGCTACCGATCTCAATCATGTCGGGCAGGCAGCGGTGGTCCGTGCCGCCGAGTGACTCGACGCCTTCGATGGTCAGCAAATTGGAGCCGATTCCGCTGATCTTGCCACCCATGCGGTTGATCATTTTACAGAGCTGCTGCAGGTAGGGCTCGCAAGCTGCGTTGTAAATGGTCGTGGTCCCTTGGGCCATGCACGCCGCCATGACAATGTTGGCGGTGCCGGTGACCGACGCTTCGTCGAGGAGCATGTTGGTGCCCTTAAGCCCATCGGGCGCACTGGCTTGGAAAAAGCCTGTCTTGCCGTCGTAGGTGAAGGTCGCGCCGAGGGTTTCGAACCCGATGAAGTGGGTGTCCATGCGGCGGCGGCCGATCTTGTCGCCACCCGGCTTGGGCAATGCGCCCACACCAAAACGCGCCAACAACGGCCCCAAAATCATGGTCGAGCCACGCAGGGATCCGCCCTTCTGCCTGAATTCTTCGGTGCTGAAGTAGTCGAGGTTGACGTCGTCCGCTTGGAAGCGGAAAGCCCCGGGTCCTTTGCGTTGGATTTTGACGCCCATGCTCGCCAGCAAGTCAATCAACTTGTTGACGTCGACGATGTCGGGGAGGTTCGAGATGGTGACCGGCTCTGGCGTCAGGAGCACCGCACACAAAATCTGCAGCGCCTCGTTTTTGGCTCCTTGCGGGATGACTTCACCGGACAGCCGCTTCCCTCCTTCGAT
>DJYV01000104.1 GCA_002448555.1 Flavobacteriales bacterium UBA6969 | reverse complement strand
GGATTTCTGTTGATTGGTGGGCCGGGCTTTCCGGAGGCGGACGTGGTGATTGAGTCAACGAATTGGCTTCAAGTGGGCCAGGAGGGAATTGCCTTGTACGATGCGGATGCCGCGAATTTTCCAAATGGAACACCAGTGACGGATGAAGACCTCCTCGACGCGGTGGTTTACGGAAACAATCAACCACCCATGCTCAGCCTACTTGACGTGTTGACGCCTAACGGTATTCAATTGAACGAGAGTGCCGAAGGCTTGGCGGATTATCAAAGTTTGTCCCGCGTCCCCGACGGAGGCGCCCCGCAGACCCCGGGTGATTTTATTTTGCAGGCACCCACACCGGGTTACAGCAATGTGCTGCTGTGTGATGGGGGGCAGATTGCGTTGCAAAACCCGGCCAACAGTGAGGTGTGCACAGACGCCAGCGAGTTGGTCCTGATTCAGCTTTCACACACGAACGATGTTCCGGACGCGGCATTTACTTCGGTTGTTGCCGATGCTGAAACCGGATTGATCATCGCTGCGTTCGATGGCCCTGCAGTCAATTTGGCGGGCATGGGAGACGGTGTGTTGGAAGTCTATGGAATTTCGCATGATGCGCCGTTGGTTCCCGCCACCTTGGAGGTTGGACAGCCCGTAGAAGCCATTGAAGGAGAGGGGTGTTATGCGTTTGCATTCAATTCCATCGAAATCATCGGTGAGACGTGTGATCCGCCAGCTTGCGACGGCGGGAATGTGACAGACGCTTCCGGTACACCTTCAGCTCTAGGGTGTTTGGGAATGGAAAACGCAGCGGTCACCTTCGGGTACACATCCGAGGCGGTGGACGCAGAATACATTTTTATCATCACCGATGAGGCGCAAGTCATCCTCGACACGGTGGGGTTCCCCCAGTACGACTTCACACAGCTCGGCGTGGGAACCTACCAAGTCTGGGGGAGCAGCGGACTTGGCGGATTTGAGGCGGCCACACTCGAAGCGGGTGGCGCGCTGGATGGCATCCTCGGCGTGGAATGCGACAGCTTGAGCAACTCGTTTTTGGAAGTGGAAATTCTGGATTGCGAAAGCGCGAGCTTCTGTGAGGAAATCTTCATTTCTGAATACGTCGAGGGCAACAGCAACAACAAAGCCATCGAGCTGTACAATCCGTCGCCGATTGCCATCAACCTGGAAGGGTACCACATGGAGACGTGGAACAACGGTGCGACCGAGCCCACCAACACCCAACTGCTGGAGGGGGTGATTGAACCGAATGACGTGTTCGTGATCATGAACGCGCTGGCGGCACCGGAGCTATACCAGGCGGGGGACATCGAAAGCCAGGTGACATGGTTCAACGGAAACGATGTCATCGTGCTGTACCACGACGGGGTCATCATCGACCAGATGGGGGAGTTTGGCCCGGATCCAGGTTCGCCCTTCACGGTGGATGGGGGCGCTGGGGAAATGGCGGAATACACCTTGGTGCGGAAAGCCAATGTCTCCCAAGGTAGCACCGACTGGGAAGTGGGGCAGTATCAGTGGGACGTTTACCCCCAAGACACCTTTGATTTCATCGGTTACCATTCAGCGACCTGTACGGGTACGCCGGATATGGAGCTGGGCTTCGCTGCAACCGATTTGTATGTGTTTGAAGGCGGCGGCGTAGACGTGGTGATGCAGGTGGCCTACCCCTTGCAGGACGCGACCGTTGTGGTTGACGTGGTGGGTGGAACAGCGACTGCAGGGGAGGATTTTCCCAGCGTGTTCCCACTACCGGAATTCTCTTTTCCCATCGGGTTGTTGAACGATCAATCGTTCGTGTTTGCAGCAATCAACGATGAAGACCCCGAAGGCGAAGAGCTTGTGGAATTGGCCATTGAGGTCACCTCAGGCGATGTGGTGTTGCTCATTGACACCGTGACCATCCACATTCAACCGTCGGATTTGACCTACCCGGTATACGACATTGCCACGGTCCGTTCGGTCGATTTTGTTTCCGGTGTAACGGACAGTTTGGGCGTTTCCTGTGAGCTGCGCGGCATTGCGCATGGGTGGAACGATTACCCATCAGGCCTGCAGTTTACCCTGATTGATTCCACGCACGGCATCAATGTTTTCAGTCCGCTCTCTGATTTTGGTTATGAAGAAGTGGTTCCCGGCGACAGCTTGCGCATCCGGGGAACCATTGCGCAATTCGCTGGGTTGACCCAGATCATTGCGGATACGGTGATTTATGAAGGTTCGGGCTTCCTGACCGAGCAACCAGAACTCGTTCAAGAACTCAACGAAGACACGGAATCGCACGTGATTCGATTGAAATGCGTGGAGCTGGTGGATCCCGCGCAATGGACGAACAGCGCGCCAAGCTTTGAAGTGGACATCACGACAGGCGGGGACATTTATACCATGCGCATCGACGCCAATACGGACTTGTTTTCAACGGACCCGCCCATCGGGGTGTTCGGGGTGACGGGCATTGGTGACCAGCGGGACTTTGATGCGCCACACTTTGAAGGCTACCGCATTTCTCCGCGTTACCAGTCGGACCTGACCGAGCCGGTAGATGCGAGTTTTACAGTGACGTCCCCTTGGAATTTGCTGGACGGGGATCTTGAAATCGACAACCTCAGTACGGGCGCTTCTAGTTATTACTGGACGTTTGGTGACGGCGGAACCAGCGACGAGGAGAACCCTGCGCACACGTATACCGAGGAAGGGGTGTACGATGTGACTCTCACGGCATACAGCCAGGACGGCAACTGTGCGGATCAAGCGGTTGTGGAGGTGGACGTCATTGTGGTCTCAGTGGACGAACTCGATGTTGAAGCCAAATTGTGGCCCAACCCAACAAGCGGCGCGGTGATGTTCGAGTCCAACACCACCATCAACCGGATTGAACTGTATGGGCTGGACGGACGTATGCTCTCGATCTACACCCCTCAACAAACACGCTTTAACCTGGATGTTTCCGGTTGGCCAGCAGGGGTGTATGTGGCGCGCATCACCACGCCCAACGGTGTCAAGTCGGTTCAGCTCATCCGCGCCGCCCGCTGATCAGCAGGTTGCGCCAAACAAACCGAGCAGCAGCAACAAGTCGGCTACCGAAACCACGGCATCGTTGGTGAGGTCGCCCGGACAGAGGTCCAGTGCGCTGCACACACACAATTCGAGGCCGTCGTTAACGCCGTCGCCATCGCTGTCAGCGTCCAAGGGGTCGGTGCCGTAGACATTGATCTCAAGCGCATCGCTCAATCCGTCGCCGTCGGCATCGCTGCACGCATCGCCAACCCCGTCGCCGTTGAAATCAGCTTGCCCCGGATTTTCGGTATAAGCACAATTGTCCTCGTAATCGTTTATGCCATCTTCATCGGTGTCGGGCGCCGATCCCAGAAGGTCTCCCAAACCGAGGTCGCCCACCACCAAAAAGTGGTCGGAGGCGTCCAGCGCGTCATCCGCTTCTAAACCAAGTTCCGAGAGCCGTGCCTCACTCATTTCTTCGGTGCGCATCACAAACCCCGCCATCAATTCGACGGAGGCGTCGGATGTGATGAGGTAATCGAGTTTACCCGGCATCCATTCGGAATTGATGTTGCTGCTCATCCATGTAAAATCAAACCCGTGATCGGTCTGCAGCAAAGGCTGCTCAGTGAGCGCAGTTCCATCCCAATCGGGATTGAAATCCAGCCCATACGTGGTTTCGTCGCTGATGTCTCCGCTGACCAAGGTGTAAATAGGGTCATCGAGCCCCACCATGTTCAAGTCGCCACCATAGATGACGGGGCTGTTGGGGGCAAGGGCCAATTCCCCCTCGCCGTTCATCGCATCCCGCAAAAAGGCCATGTATTCGTCCGCTTCGGCTTGGCGTTGCGCTTCGTTGGAAGACCCACCGCAGCATTTCAGGTGGCTGCTCGTGATGAGCAGCGGGACGCCCCATCCCGGGTGACCTTCAACAAGTGCAGGAAATTGGCGCATGACTGATGGGAAGGAAGAGAGAATGGCGCCTTTGGACGCGACCATCAAATCCCAATCATCCTTGACGACGTTCCAGGAGGCATTGCCTTCAAGCGGAAGCCAATCGTTTAGGAGTCCCGTTACATAGGCCGCGCTGACATTGGACACTTCCGATAGGGCGAGTATGTCCGGGTCAACGGCTTGCAAAATGCGCTTCATCGCCTGTTGGGCGAAAAGCTCATCCATCCGGTTATTGACGTTCCAGAAGGCGACTCGGTTGAGCGTTCCGGGCGGACGGGCGATGCTCACAGGAACGAAGGAATCCGACGCATTGAGTAGCGTGTGCTGAAGGCCGGCCTCAGGGAATCCGACTTGCGCAGCGTTGTCGTACCACTTGACGCGCACCCCTTCTCCAGCCACTTGTGTCAACCCCCGGTCAAAGGCCAATTCAAACTCATTTCCACTGTATGTCGGCGCCGCCCGCATGCCAATTTCGTTAAACGACTCAATGCCCGAGCCGTTGGTGTAGCGGATCGCTTGACGGGTCGCGAGGTTGATGAGCAAATCCACTCCGAGCCCTTGGCTGGCATAATCCACCCCGGTAGAGGGGTCATCGTCCAGATCCAGCAGGATTCTGTAATCGTTCGGTAGGGCATTTTCGTCCAGCGCCACTTCTTGTTCGACCTCAATGTGCAGGTAGAGCCAGTCCGCGTTGCTGGTCACTGCAGCCGCTACAAACGGACCGCCGTCGGCGCTTGTGCTGTGCGGGATGGCGCTCCAATCGTCAAACTGGTTGTCCAGTTGGATTTGTCCCCAAACGGGAAGGGCTGAGAATACCAGGAGGGTGAGGATGAAGTTTTTCATGCAGAGCCGGATTAGAGTGCAAGCAAGTTACGGGTAGATTTGCCGGCATGAATCGCCGCCAAAGCACCTGGATGCTGCACTTCATTGTCCTGATTTTCGGTTTTACGGGAATCTTGGGCAAACTCATCTCGCTCGATGCGGAACGGCTGGTGTTCTGGCGGGTGCTGCTGGGGGGAGGTTTGGTGTGGTTGTGGCTCGCGGTGCGCGGCCGTGTTCAGCGATTTCCTGTGCGGAGTTTGTGGAAGGTGGCCTTGGTGGGATGTACTGCGGCGGCGCATTGGATTGCATTTTTTGCCAGCATCAAGGTGAGCAACGTATCGGTAGCGCTGGCGACGCTGGCGACGACACCGGTGTTTGTCAGTATGGTGGAGCCGCTGGTGCACAAGCGTCGGGTGGATGTGCGGGAAGTGGTGCTCGGTGTGGTGATTATTGGAGGATTGCTGGTGTTGTTGTGGGGCCCGGTGCCGGATGGAGCGGTAAGCGATTTGAGCGAGTATTACCTCGGCGTGGGTCTGGCATTGGTGTCTGCGGCATTGGCTGCGGTGTTTGCTACGCTCAATTCAGTCCTCGTGCGTTCCCACGATTCAGCGAATTTGACCCGAGTGGAATTGTTTAGCGCAGCGGTAGTCTTAGCTGTTTTATTCTTGGCACAAGGCAAGGGCTTGGAGGCCGCACATTGGATTGTGCCGCGTGAAGACTGGCTGTGGTTGGGGCTGCTGGCAACGCTTGCCACCGCGTTCGCCTTCCTGATGAGCATTGAGGTCATGAAGGAACTTTCTCCATTCACCACGGCGGTGGCGATTAACTTGGAACCGGTGTACGCGATTGTGTTGGCGGCGTTGATTTTTGGGGATGAAGAGCGGATGTACGGCGGGTTTTACCTCGGTGCGGCCATCATCGTTGGCGCGGTGTTCGTGGATGCGTGGTTCAAACGCCGGGCCCGGTTGAAGGGGGATTAGGCCACGAAAAGCTCAGCGGCAATCGCGTCGGTCATCACCCAATGCGACTCGGCGATGCGGTAGACGTCACCCCCGATTTCTTTCAAGATTCCTCGATCCAAAAACTGCTTCCACGCTTCCGGTTCGGCTACATCGGGCCGCAAGCCAAACCGATTGTCGAGGTTGGTCAGATCAATGCCCCGGGCGGTGCGCAGGCCGGTCATGAGGGATTCATTGTAGCGATCGGTAGGAGTAAGGGCCTCCCCTTCACACGGCAAATCTGCTGCGCTGGATGCGCCATCCAAGGCCCGGATGTACTTCGGATTGTTGGCCACATTGGCGTATCGGCGGGTTCCATCAAAGCCATGCGCCCCCGGACCAATGCCCCAGTACGGCAGTCCCGACCAGTAGTGCTGATTGTGTACGGCGTGGCCTCCAGGCTTCGCCCAGTTCGACACCTCGTAATGCTCGAACCCCGCGTCGGTCATGGCACGGCAGAGTTGTTGGAATTCGGCTTCTACTGCCTCGTCGTCGGGGACGTTTTGCGCCCCTCGCTCCACGCGTCGGCCCAACACGGTTCGGTCTTCCACCGTGAGGATGTACGCGGACAAGTGATCCACGGGCAACGCGACGAATTGTTCTAGCTCGTCCTCAAAGGACTGAGTTCGATTGGGCAGTCCGTAGATGAGGTCAGCGGAAATGTGGGTGAACCCCGCCTCGGCCGCGAGGTGAACCGCCGCTGCCGCGTCTTCTGCCGAATGCTGCCGGCTCATCCAATCGAGTTGGTGTTGATCAAATGATTGCAAGCCAATGGAAAGGCGGTTGATGCCCATTTTCAACCACGCTTCGAGCCGTTCGGATGTTACGTCTTCAGGGTTGGCTTCCAACGTGATCTCCGTGCAATGCGGTGCATGGGGGAGCATTCGCGTCAACAAGGCCTCCAGCCCGGACAGGTGAAAAAGCGACGGCGTACCTCCCCCAAAGTAGATGCTTTGAAGTTGACGGAGATCGGGTTTTTCCTCAGCGGTGCGCAGTTCCAACTCCTTGACCAATGCCGCTTCCATCGCCTCCATCGTTTGGGTATTGGTGGAGAAATGGAAGTCGCAGTAATGGCACGCAGTTCTGCAGAACGGAATGTGAATGTAAATCCCAAACATGCCCCTAAGTTCGCTCCAAATTCCGCCTAACTTGCTCTCATGGAATGGGAAGTTCGTTGGCCCGATGGACGGGCGGAGCGCGTTTCGCCTCAAGCAGGCGAGGCGTGGGATTGGAAACCCGTTGGTCCCGGTGTGTACGATGTGCGCATGGGAACCAAAAATGTGCGCATTGAAACGTTGGAAGGGCCCGACGCCGATGGCTATGTCCGGATTCGTGTGAACGGAGTTGAGCATCAATTGCAGGTGCTTGATGACCAGAAAATGCTCCTGGAATCCATGGGCATGAGCGCTGGTGCGGAAGCGGTGGAATCGGCTGTGGAGGCGCCCATGCCCGGAAAGGTGCTCGAGGTGAAAGTGGCCACAGGCGATGAGGTCGTGGCCGGCGATGCACTGCTGGTTCTCGAAGCGATGAAGATGGAAAACGTACTCCGCGCGCCGCGTGATGGCAAAATCGAACGGGTGGATGCTCCCGTGGGAGAGGCCGTCGAAAAGGGCGCGGTCCTGGTTACATATGAAACGAATTGATCATGCGTTGGATAAACATGATAAGCGCAGTGAAGAAAGGCTTCCTCGGAGCGGCACTCGCCATGAGTTGCAGCTTGGCGCACACCCAAAGTTGCGACAACCCAATTCCTGTTTGCGGGGATATCCCGGAACCGCTGTCCCTCAGCTTTGCCCAATCCCTCAATGTGGCTTGTGTAAACTCACCCTACGTTTCGGTGCTGGAATTCATGACCAACGGCAACTTGGTCAATACAGGGACCGCCACGGTTGAGGTTGGCGGGGTGGCGTGCCAGACGGACGGGGTGGAGGACGTGATTGAATTGGTGGTGGTGAAGCCGGACCCCCAGGCCTTATGCGATGTGGCATCCTATGAAGTGGTGGCCACGTGCGGCGAAACGGGAGGCGCCTTCACGGTGGTGACCGACGAGCTTTTGCCCAATACCACCTACCTGATTCTGTTGGGCACAGCGCACGACCCTTCTTTGACACCGTGCAATTTGACCCTTTTCCTCTCTGGCCCTGCGGTGACCATTGATGCGTGCTGCACCACCAACATCGCACCCGGCCAAAGCGTCAACCTCACCGTCACCGGCGGGGACGAAGACCTCGGGTACACCTGGTTTCCTGACCTGGGCTTGTCATCCACCACCGATGCGGAAATCATCGCCTCCCCCTCCGTCACTACGACGTATTCGGTGTCGGGCTTCTTTGGCGGTTGCCAGTACACGGACGCCGTGACCATTACCGTTGGCAACCCGGTGGGCATCCCCACCAGCTTCACACCCAACGGTGATTTGATCAACGACCAATGGAGCATCGATGGCTTGTCCCAATACAACCAAGCGGACGTCCGGATCTACGACCGGTGGGGTCAATTGGTCTTCCGCAGTGTGGGGTACGCCCAACCTTGGGATGGCAAAAACGGCGGCAAAGACGTGCCAGTCGGAACGTATTACTACGCCATTGACTTCAACGACCCGCAGCTTGTGGGCATGGAGACGGTCACCGGCTTTATCAGCATCATCCGATGAGAAAAGTTACCCTCCTCCTCCTGGTTGTTGCGTCGGCGTTTTCAATCGCCCAGGCCCAGCAATTGCCGGTCCGGGTAACTGCGATGATGAACCCCTTCCAGGACCATGCGGCGGCCGCTGGCGTCTTGGGGTGCATGGATTTGCACATGGGCTTTCGCAACCAGTGGTCCGGTATCGATGGCGCTCCCCAAACATCGTTTGTCAACCTTCACGGCCAAGTGGAAGCGCAGAATGACGCATTCCACGGCTTTGGCATTCGGGTGGAAGACGATGAAGCGGGCGCTTGGGGCTACACCTCAGTGAACGCAGCGTACGCGTACAATTTGCGCCTTTCGAGTGGCGCCCGTTTAGCAGCGGGCATCAGCGCCGGATTTTTCCAGCACCGCCTGGAATTCAGCCTGCTTGATATGCCGGAAGTGCAAGTGGCCAATGACCCGGCGGTGTTTGGCGACCAGCAATTCATCGTGCCCATTATTGATGCGAGCTTGTGGTACTACGACCGCGACAAGTACGCCGGCCTGACCATCCAAAACGTGACCCAACCATCCATGGAAAAGATCAGCCAGTTCGGCAAGCTGCGGCGGCAATTGGTGTTGCTTGCGGGTTCGGAAGTGGAGCTCGACGGACGTTGGACGTTCTTGCCCTCTGCGCAGGCTCGCCTCGGTTCTGGTGTTCCGCCTGCTGCGGAGGTGCTGGGCTTGTTCAAATACGACGAGGTGGTCGGAGTCGGCCTGGGTTACCGCTCACAAAGCGCATTGCTCATTGCGGCTCAAGCCAAAGTGCTCGACTACCTCAGCATCGGTTACGCCTATGAACTGAATGTGTCTCCCCTCGCCGGCGCAGGCGGGGCCAACACCCACGAAATCGTTATCGGCATCAACGCGTGTTCCGGCCGTCCAGCGGGCCGAACCATTCCGTGCCCTGCCTACAACTGATCCATGAACGTCTACTCCAACAAACAACGTTGGAAGCGGGTGCTTCTCTTCGCGGCCGCGGTCATCGTGGTGGCGACGTTGTGGTACTCCAATGACATTGCCCAGCGCATTCGTGTAGAGGAGCAGACGAAGGTAAAGCTGTGGTCGGAGGCCATTGTCCAGCGCGCGGCGTTGGTAGGCTACACCCAGCAGTTGTTTGAGGAATTGGGTGCCGAGGAGCGGCACAAAGCCGACCGCCTCGCCGACGCCTACCGACTCATCAACAATCCGCCCCGCGGCATGGACCTGACGTTCATCACCGATTACCTCTGGTCCAACAAAACCATACCGGTGCTGATTTTTGACGAGAGCGACGAGCTGCTGTACCGGGTGAACGTGGACCGTGGCGTCGACTTGGATTCGCTGAAGGCCACAATGCGGGCTGCCAATGCACCCATTGTGTTCAATGATGTCGGCCACACGATTTATTGGAATGAAAGCCTGCGATTCAGCGAACTCAAGGATGTGATGCAGGACCTCATCGACTCGTTCATCAGTGAGACCGTCCTGAACAGCGCCTCGGTTCCCGTTGTGATGACGGACAGCACGCGTACCACCGTCGTGCATTTTCAGCGCGTCGACTCGGCAGCGGTGGCCGACCCCGCCCGCCTTGAAGCGCTGCTTACCGATATGGCGTCCGCCAACGATCCGATTGCGGTGGACCTCCCGGGCGAAGG
>DJYV01000074.1 GCA_002448555.1 Flavobacteriales bacterium UBA6969 | reverse complement strand
GTCATCGACGGTGAGCGTCGCGTCACCCAATCCATTGTGCGCTCCTGATGGCTCGGTATGCATACTTCTTCAGCCTCATTGGCGCTGCGGCCTTGATCCTCGCGGGGTGTGACCAATTGGATGACCCCGTCATCCCGGTGACAACAAATTACCTCGAGGCCGTCTACGGACCGGCTCCGACGTTTGAATCGCTCCCTCAGGGTGATGCGGTCAAGCGGGTGTTGGTGGAGGACTTCACCGCCCACCAGTGCGGCAACTGTCCGGCCGCGGCCATCATCGCCGAAGACATGGTGGCGAATTACGAAGGAAAAATTAGTGCGATGGCCATCCACGCCGGTAACCTCGCCAATACGGATGACGGCTATTTCGATACGGACTGGACCACGGAAGAAGGCGACTTATTTTGGGACCAATTGGATTTCCAAGCCAATCCCGTCGGCCGCATCAACCGCATCAACGGAGTCGGGTCGTTCTGGGCCCCCGCTCAGTGGGAGGAAAAGGCAGTGGAAGAAATGAACCTGGGTCCCGTCCTAGGGCTCCAATACGATTACGAATGGGTCCCGGCGAACGGGCACTTGAACCTGCACCTGCACGGGACGTTTTACGACGATGTCACTGGCCCTGTCCAAGTGGCCTGGCTCATTTTGGAGTCCCACATCTTCGATTACCAACTGGATTATTCCGCCGATCCTGAAGTGGTCGCCGATTACGAATTCAACCATGTGCTTCGCGGGTCGGTCCACGGTGCCTTGGGCATCGGATTTGGGGATGCCGCAGGTGGTGCTGCGGCCGGGGATGTCGCCATCCAATCGGCAACCTTTGCTTGGAACGAAGCGTGGGTGATTGAAAATGCAACGGTGTTAGCCGTCGTATCCGATGCAAACGGCTACGTGCTGAACGTCGCTGAAATCCACATGGACTGATGCGGTTGGTCGCATCGTGCATGCTCGGATTCGTCTGCGCAGCGTTCTCCATGGCACAGGCGCAAGAAGATCCGCTGCGGTTTTCGGCTCGACTCCACGCGGGATTTTCGGCCACGCAAGTGCACGGTGATCAAATCTCAGGCTTCAACAAATTTGGCCTCTGCGCCGGGGCAACCATTGATATCCGGCGCTCCGAACGGCAAGGCGTGCAATGGGGCATTTTGTACACCCAGAAGGGCAGCCGCCGGGTTCCCGACACCAAGAATGGCGACTTCAACTCGTGGCGG
Organism: Flavobacteriales bacterium UBA6969; assembly: GCA_002448555.1. Taxonomy (GTDB): domain Bacteria; phylum Bacteroidota; class Bacteroidia; order Flavobacteriales_D; family Sanyastnellaceae; genus UA16. Next base: position 3,083 of record DJYV01000074.1, on the reverse strand, counting down.
TACCGCTTCACCTACATCGACTTGCCGTTGATCCGCACGTGGAATCCTGCACCTGAATGGTGGTGGGGTGTGGGCATTCAGCCCAGTGTACTTGTCGCCGCAGAAGAGGACTTTTACGGCAACGGATACAGCGAACTCAGCTACCTCGAACTCAATGCTGTCGACTTCGGCGGGGTGCTGCAAGCCGGCTACATGTGGTCGGACAAAGCCGCTCTGGAAGTCCGGCTTTCGCAGAGTCTGTTGCCCATCAGCGAACGCCCTGAACAACCGGTCCAGCGCTGGGACAACTTCATGATGAACATGGCCATCCAATGGATGGTCACCTGGCGGTTGGGATAGCCCTACTGCTTCCCTGTACCCTCGTAAATCCGGGAGGGCGATCGGTCAACGGCCTCAGCCGCCTCGAGCCACTCCAACCACAAGCCCTCTTGAACGGCTTTTACCTCGTCAGCAAAGGCCTTTCCTTCATCGCGTAGGCGCTCCAAAGCGCGCTGTGCATTCCCGCCCGGTGCGTCGGCCCCTCCCGTGACGGAGAAGGCCGTCCATAAGATGGAATTCAATCGTTCGGTCACGCTGCCCGTCCCATTGTAATCCCGCGGCTGGTAGTAGATCTCTTCGATGCGCGTCAATTCACCATCGAGTGAGTCCGCCAAGGCCGTCGCGTCCTCTTTGAGCGAGTCCGGAATCCATTTCAAATCGTCTTTCACGGTGCCCATCGTGGTCAGCATGCGCTGTACTTCGTTCATGGCATCCACAATGGGCTTGGCGGCTTCCATGGCGATGCGCTGGTGCAAATTGCGCGCCTCGTGGGCCTGTCGGTTGAACGGCACCCGCGGATCCGGGTGAACGGTCACCGGCGCGGAGCTGGCATGATCGCCCATGTTCATGGCCAGGGTGTACGTCCCGGGCAGCACGTCCGGTCCTCCACCGCTCGGCTCATCCTTCTTTTTCTTCAGCTCCCGTTGGGGCCAATCCATGCCGTTTGTATCGAACCGCCAGCGCATGGTTTGGATGCCCCCGTCCGCGGTGAGTGCACCGTTGCGCAGCGTGTCGCCTTCGGCGTTGAGGATGCTCCACTCCAGCTCATCTTTTCCGTACACTTCGGCCGTATCCGGGTGGACGTAAAATTGCACCCGTGCACCGCCGCCGTAATTGGCTCCACTCCAGTAGTGGTCGGCCGGGAAACGAGCGCCTGTGTGGCGCCGGAAATTCACCTGGTAGGCATCAGGAATCGCGAATACCCGCAGACTCTCCTCCATCAAGCCGTTGCCCTCTGCCGCGAGGGAACGCAACGGCGCCAGGTCATCAATCACGTAGGCCGCTCGGCCAAACGTGCCCAAAATCAAGTCCCCGTCCCGTGGATGGATGACCATGTCTCGCACCGGGACCGAGGGCACATCGTGTTCCCAACGTTTCCAATTCGCGCCCCGGTCGAAGCTAACGAAGAGTCCTTCCTCCGTTCCCAAGAACAGCAACGAGGCCACCTCTGGGTCTTGGAAGACGCTCAATACGTGGCCTGTCACCTCCCCGCCTTCGAGGACCAACCGTACCCACGATTCCCCGCCATCGGTGGTGCGGTACAGGTACGGCTGCCAATTGTTGCGGCGGTAATCGTTGACCACGACGTACACCTCATCGGCATCGTGGGGGCTCACGTGAATCTGCGGGATCCACGCCCCTTGGGGGAACCGCTTGATGCTCGCCGTATGGTCCGTCCACGTCGCGCCTCCATCGGTAGTGTGCTGGATGCGGCCGTCATCGGTGCCGACCCAAATTTCCCCTTCACGCAGAGGGTTGGGCGCAATGCACAGGACGGTGCAGTGATTTTCGGCTTTGGTCGCATCGATGGTCAATCCGCCGGACTCCGATTGGTTTTGCTTTTCGGGGTCGTTGGTCGTCAGGTCCGGACTCTTGACAGCCCACGTGTTCCCCCGGTCGGTGCTGTGGTGCAAGAACTGAGACCCGAAATACACGCCGTTGGCGTCGAACGGATCGGCCGCAATGGCCGCGTTCCATGCGAAGCGCAGGTTCGTGGTGTCGTGCGGAACCGGTTGGATGGAGGTGCCATCGCCGTTGCGCAGGTCGATGCGCGAGAGGCCGCCGCCCTGGTACATGGCGTATGCCGTGTTAAGGTCTTCCGGTGCGGGCAGCACATCGAAGCCGTCTCCAAACAGGATTTCCTGCCAGTCCTCGTTTCGAATGCCACCCACGTGCCATACCTCGCTGGGACCGACCCACGAACCATTGTCCTGCATGCCTCCGTATATGCGATACGGGATGGCGTTGTCCACGCTGATGTGGTAGAACTGCCCAAGCGGAAGGTTGTTGACAAACGTCCACGTCACACCGCCATCCCGGCTGATATTCAACCCGCCGTCGTTGCCGTCGATGAGGAAATTCGGGTCATCCGGGTGGATGTAAAATGCATGGTGATCCGGGTGCACTCCGCTGTACGGCAGGACAGTCCGGAAGGTCCTGCCGCCATCCTCGCTGAGGTCGACCATGGAGTACAAATTGAAAATGCGCTTCTCATCCGAGGGGTCGGCGTAAATGTCCGCGTAGTAAAACGGTCGATTCCCCACCTGTTTTCCTTGAATGAGCGACCAATTCAATCCTCCATCGGTCGAATGATACAGGCCCGTCTCACTGGATTCAATCAGTGCATACACCACGTCCGGATTAGCCGCGCTGATGGTCAAACCGATGCGGCCCAATTCGCCGGCGGGCAGCCCTTCGTCTTCGGTCAGCTGTTTCCAGTTATCCCCGCCGTCGTGGGTTATGTACAGGCCGCTGCCCTCTCCACCGCTGGTGAAAAACCAAGGCTCACGGCGGTGTGACCACACAGCCGCGATGAGCTTATCCGGGTTCGAAGGGTCGATGATCATATCAGCCACCCCAGTGCGCTCGTCGATGTAGAGTTGGTGCGTCCACGTTTCGCCGCCGTCGGTGGTTTTGTACACGCCGCGGTCCGGGCTGTCGCCCCAAGCCGACCCGATGGCGCCGACCCATAAGGTTTGGTGGTCGGTCGGGTGCACGATGATCCGGTGGATGTTGCGCGTGCCTTCGAGGCCCATCAATTCCCA
>DJYV01000014.1:2847-22781 GCA_002448555.1 Flavobacteriales bacterium UBA6969 | reverse complement strand
GCGGCGGTTGAGGGGCGTAATGTCGGTGAGGAAAGCCGTGGTGCCTGTAGGGCGGAATCCGGTGCTCATGCCGTGCAGCAGGCGCAGGGTCAGGAACGCCCACACGGCGACCGGCACTCCACTCCAGACTGCCTCGCCCGTGATGGCGCTGACGCCGATGTAGCCCAATCCGGCAATCGTAGTGACCCACGTGCCGAAAAGCATCACCGGCCTCCGCCCTGCTCGGTCGGCAATCCGCCCACTCAAAAACCGCGAAAGGAAGGCTCCCACTGTGAATAGCCCCACAATCCAACCGATCAAATCCGGACGGCCCAACTCCGTCAAAAAGCCAGGCAACTCAGGCATGACCATGCCGAAGCTGGCCATGAAGAAAACGGTACTGGTGCAGAGAACCCAAAACTGGGAGGAGAACATGGTGGCGTTCTCGGGAGGAGCTTGTTTCGTCACTTGGCCGCAAAGATACCCCCGCTTATCTTGGCTCCATGCAATACCCAGCGAAAGTCTTGTTGGCGTGGGGGGAAGCCATATCGGGCAACCGCGAAATCCGCGATTGGCTGATGCAAAACAATTATGCTGAGTTGGCACTCACCTGCCACGCGCTTCACCTGGACGACAGCGCCCGGTCGTGGCTCATGGCCAACCAGCATCCGCACCTCATGGCGCTCGTTAGCGGTTCGGAAGGCGATGCCCAAGCCATCCAATGGATGGAGAAATTCGGCTTCAACTACCTAAAAGACGCGGCCCTCGGCGCCGACAACGACGACGAAGCCGTCAAGCGGCTCATCAAAGCGGGGCAACGCGAATGGGCCGGAATCGCCCTCAAAATCCGCTCCGTCAAGAACCAGATCGAGTCGGACAACAACGACATGCACAAAATTTCAAGGCGCTGAGCCAGGGGCTCAGGCGTTGGAGTATACCAGGTGACTCCAGGTGCGGTCGTCCAGCACTTCATTGGCCAGCCGCAACACGTCTTCAGCCGTAATGGCCTCAATGGCTTCGAAGACCGTTTCGAGCCGCTCCACCCGGTTGTACAGCAAGAAACTCTTCCCCAAACTCGTCATGACGCTGCTTCCCGAATCCTGGGATAAGGCCACATGTCCGACAATCTGCTGTTTGATGTTGTGCAGCTGGCGCACGCCGAGCTTGGTCTTCCGAAGCGCGGCAAGCTCCTTGCGCACGAGGGCCTCGGCGCGCTTGTGGAGGCGTTTGTCCGTTCCAAAATACACGCTGAAGACGCCCACGTCGCTGTAGGGCGTGTAGGCACATTCGATGTTGTACGCCATCCCGTGACGTTCCCGCACGTTCAAGCTCAACCGGTTGTTCATGGTGGGGCCACCAAGGTGGTTGGCGATGAGCGACAGGCCTATGCGATCGGGATGGTTGCTGCCGTGGGTCAAGGTGCCCATGACGTGGTGTACCTGGTGGATGTCTTTTTTTAGTCGGACATCGAACGGGGCGCTGCCTTCAAACGGGGCGCGGTTCAGCGTAGAGGCTCCGCCCTGGACCCGACCAAAGTGCTTTTCGCACAACCGTGTGACTTTGGACCACGGGGTCGCTCCCACGACGCTGAACACCATTTCGTTGGGGTGGTAATGGCGTGAAACGAAGCCCTCGATGGTCGCACGGTTCATGGCGCGCACCGATTCCGGATTGCCAAGGATGTTGCCGCCCATGGGGTGGCCTGCGAACAACCTTTCTTCGAACTCATCAAAAATGGAGTCAGCCGGACTGTCGAGGTATGCATTGAGTTCATCCAAAATCACATCGCGTTCCTTCTTGATCTCGTTCACCGGGAAGGTCGCATGAAACGTGATGTCGGCAATCAACTCCACCGTTCGCTCGAGGTGTTGCTCCGAAAAGGCGGCGTAAATCCAGGTGTCTTCTTTCGACGTGTAGGCGTTGAATTCACCCCCCACCGAATCCAACCGGTTCAGGACGTGAAAGGCCTTTCGTTTGCGGGTGCCCTTGAATAAGGTATGCTCAATGAAATGGGCGACGCCGGCTTCGCCCTGCGTAGCAATTTCATCCCGTGTGCCCGCATTGATGACCAAACCGCAATGCGTGACAGGGCGATCCACGTGTTTGTAGATGATCCGAAATCCGTTTTCGAATTGCGCAGTATGGAGCTCTTCTTTCCCCAAGTGGGGCAAGGCGCGTTCAAGCACGTCGGCCATAGAGGGGGTTAGAAGGGCAAATCGTCCTCGTCGTCACCCGAAGCGGCCATCGGTGGCACATCCGGAAGCGGCGCTGCAGAGACACCCGGTGCGGCCGGTGCTGAAGGGGCTCCCCCCTGTCCGGGCTCGACACGCCACGCGTTCAAGTCGACGTAAAAATTACCGTTGTATTCGCGGCCGCGGATGTCAAATTTGACCAACACGGCATCGCCTTCGTTGTATTTGGCAATCTGCTCGGTGCGCTCTTTCGTCGCTGTGAACTTCACGTCTTGTGGGTACTGGTCCTCGGTCGTGATGACGAAATCACGCTTGTAAAACCCACTTGGAAAATCCTGCTGATCGAAGATCTTTTTGATCTTCCCTTTCATTTCAAAACTCATGGTACGAAGGTATTCATGCCTATTCGAAAACCGGGGCACGGGCCGGGGCTTTTTTATCAACCCAAATTAAAGGCCATCACCGCTTTCAAGGCGTCCGCCGCGTTTCCATCCGCGATACACTGCGCAGCAAACGAGTGCACAGCATGTTCAAGCGCTACCCCGTCCCCCTCGTGCTCAATGAACATTTCGGACAACTCCACGAGCTTGAAGTCATTGACAGCCGTCTCATTGGGCATTTCGAGCAGGGCACCCAACTGGGCCAGGTCATTGCCGGTCAAAATTTTGCTCTCGCGAACCTCCCGCGGCAAGGCGTCCACCCCAATTCCAGGAGCAACCAACGGCTTGGGTACTTCGAACAACGCCGCCCCCGATGCCCGGACGTAGGCATTACCGCCGCAACGACCGACCAAATCGAGCAAGTCAGGCACAGGCTTACCGGCCTCGTTGAGGACATCCGAACGGAAGTGCATCCGTTGAATTTCACAGACGACCAATTGCCCAGCGCCGCCTTCTTCGCCGAGTGAATCCACGCGCAATACTTTGCATTCCAAGGCGACCGGACTCTCCGCCACGCGCTTGGGCTTCACGGTATCTGACGGCAAAGCGGTCAAGCCGGCCTTTTCAAATTCACTCACGCCCCGGTCAAAATCGGCGCTGGCCAGTGAACAGGCGTGCACCAGGTTGTAATCAACGAGGTTGATGACGACTTCCGGCACGGCCAACACATTTTCCAACGTGTGCTTGGTCGTGTTGTTTTTCATCCGGCGGGCCGGGCTGAAAATGACTACGGGCGGCTTGGCCGAGAACACATTGAAGTAGCTGAACGGTGCGAGGTTGTCGCGGCCTTCTTCATCTACGGTGCTGGCAAAGGCGATGGGACGTGGGGCGATGCCTCCGAGGAGCTTGCCGTGCAAATCGCGTCCCGCGAGTTCAGAAGGATTGAATGAAGCGTATGCGTGCTCCGCCATGCTCAGAAGTGCTTCTCTACGGTATCGACGGAATCCAACACCTTGTCCTTCAGGGCAGCCTTGAAGGCCGCCAATCGACCCGCCAACGCTTCATCGCTGGTGGCAGCGATCTGAGCGGCTAGAATCCCCGCGTTGCGGCCTCCGTCCAAAGCGACGGTGGCGACCGGCACGCCAGATGGCATCTGGAGGATGCTGAGCACCGAATCCCATCCGTCGATGGAGTTGCTGCTGTGGATCGGAACACCGATGACGGGCAAGGTGGTCAAGGATGCGGTCATGCCGGGCAAGTGCGCTGCACCTCCGGCGCCCGCAACGATGACTTTGATGCCGCGTCCTGCGGCTTCAGTAGCGTGGGTGACCATGCGCTCTGGCGTGCGGTGCGCAGAGACCACGGTCATTTCAAAGGGCACATCCAACTCCTGCAAAACTTCTCCCGCCTTTTCCATGACAGGAAGGTCGCTTGCGGACCCCATGATGATGCTTATTACCGGTCGTGACATAGCCGTGTGGTTTTATGAGTTGGATTTTTCTCGGGCGTCAATTTCGTCGCGCAGGCGGCTGGCGAGTTCGTAATCCTCTCGCGCAATGGCCTGCGACAATTCTTTTTTCAAGTCTCCAATGCTCCGTTCCTTAGCGGGCTCATCTTCTGCCGCCTCGGCAGCGGCTTCTGCTCGCTCCACCCGCTCCATTTCTTCTGGGCCGATTCCGGCCATTTTCATGACGGATTCCGCGCAGTAGATGGGGCATCCGAATCGATAAGCGATGGCCACGGCGTCGCTTGGACGGCAGTCAATTTCCTCGGTCTTCTCGTCGGAAACGCAATGCATTTTGGCGAAGAACACCCCTTCCACCATATTGTAGATAATGACGTCAAGCACGCGAATGCCGAACGCGCCGAATGCCGACTTGAATAAATCGTGCGTCAGTGGACGCGAGGCTTTCATCTTCTCAATCTCAATGGCAATGGCCTGCGCCTCTGCCCCACCGATCACGATGGGCAGTTTGCGGTTGCCTTCCACCTCGCTCAACACCATGGCATAGGCTCCTGAGGAGGAACCGCTCAGGGCAATGTCCGACACTTCGACTTCTACCTTTTTCATTCCGTGGGAATTGCTACAAAGGTAGGAACGGAATGAGCATCAGCTATCAAGTGCATGCAACGCAGCCGTGAGCTTAGGCAACACTTCGAACGCATCACCGACGATCCCGTAATCTGCAGCCTTGAAGAACGGCGCTTCTGGATCGGTATTGATGACGACGATGGTCTTGGACTGGTTTACACCAGCGAGGTGCTGGATGGCACCGGAAATGCCCGCGGCGATGTACAGGTTTGGGCGAATGGTAATGCCCGTCTGTCCAACGTGCTCGTGGTGAGGGCGCCACCCAATGTCCGAGACGGGACGGGAGCAGGCCGTTGTGGCGCCGAGCGCTGTGGCCAACTCTTCGACGATGCCCCAATTCTCGGGGCCTTTCAATCCGCGTCCGGCACTGACGACCAACTCCGCTTCCGGGAGTGGTACTTGACCGTCCCCGCTTGCCGATTCGAATCCAGTGACGGTCTCACGGGCGGCGCCGAGGTCAGCACTGAAGGCTTCCACCGCCGTAGTAGAACCGTCCGTTGATACGCCGAACGCATTGGGCGTCACGGTGTAGACCGCCTTATCGGTGGTCACAGCGACGTCGGCCATGGCCTTTCCGGAGAATACGTTTTTGCGGACGGTGCCGCCTTCGGGCAAATGCGTCACGCCTGCAACCAAGCCGGAGTTCATGCGAATGGCGACCCGTGGGGCCACCGCGCGTCCAAAATGGTCATGGCCGCACACGACATGTGTCGCTCCTGCGGCCCCTGCGGCTGCAGCGGCGAGCTTGGCCCATTGGCCGCTGTCCTGAACGGCGCCTTCGTGGTGCAAGGTGCGTGTGATGCCAGTGGCACCGATGGCATCGGCGCTGCTCAACGGTCCGGCCACGATGCCGACCGCATCGGTACCGAGTTGTGCCGCGAGTCCCGCTGCATAGCTTGCTGCTTCCAATCCGCTTTTCGTGGCGGATCCGTTCTGGGTGTTGATGATGGCGAGTACTGACATGGCTTAGATTACTTTGGCTTCTTCGCGAAGCAAACGAATGAGTTCAGCGGCGTTCTCCGCGTCGATGATCTTGCAAGCTCCTTTTTCAGGTGGCAGAGCGAAACGCTCAATGCGCGAGCCGCTCTCCGCGGTGGCGGCTTCGACCGCCAGTGGCTTGGTGCGTGCGGACATGATGCCGCGCATGTTCGGAATGCGCTGCTCGGCCATTCCTTTGGCTGCGCTGAGGACCATGGGCAGCATCACGTTGACGTTTTCCTCCCCTCCAGCTGCTTCGCGCTTCACAGACGCTTCACTGCCGTTGACTTCCATATGCGTCGCATTCGCTACAAATCCACAATCGAGCAGCTCCGCCAGCATGGCCGGGACGACCGCACCGTTGTGGTCGATGGTTTCCTTTCCGCACAGGATGACGTCGAAACCTTTGCCGTTGGCATATCCTGCAATCAGGCGAGCCACCTGCATGGCATCTGTGGGTTCGCTGTCGATGCGCACGGCATCATCGGCGCCAATCGCCAGGGCCTTGCGGATGGTCGGATCGCATTGGGTGCCACCGACCGTAATGGTGGTGACTGTGCCGCCCTGTTGTTCCTTCAATTCGATGGCGCGTACCAACGCGTACCATTCATCGTAGGGATTGACGATGTATTGCACCCCATTGGAGTCGAACTCGCGGTCGTCATTGGTGAACGCGATGCGACTTGTCGTGTCGGGTGCTTGGCTGATGCAGACAAGTAATTTCATGGTTCAAAGGTAGGAAGTTGCCGCCCAAAATCGACGGGAATTTCCTATGCATGCATAGATTTATTCGTGCCCTGAAACGAGGGTTTTATTCCTTTATTTGTTGATGTATCTTTGCCGACCAATTCAAGTAGATACGCATGCGCGAGGTTCAATTCAGAGAAGCCGTGGCTGAGGCCATGAGCGAGGAAATGCGAAGGGACAAGAACGTCTTTTTGATGGGGGAAGAAGTCGCCGAATACAACGGCGCGTACAAAGCGTCGAAAGGAATGCTCGACGAGTTCGGTCCTGAACGTGTTATTGACACGCCAATTGCGGAACTCGGGTTTGCAAGTATCGCCGTTGGCGCAGCGATGAACGGCCTCCGCCCCATCGTTGAGTTTATGACATGGAACTTCGCGATATTGGCAGCTGACCAGATCATCAACCACGCAGCCAAAATGCTGCAGATGAGCGGAGGTCAGTACAACGTGCCCATCGTCTTCCGCGGTCCAAACGGAACCGCAGGCCAGTTGGCGGCTACACACAGCCAATCGTTTGAATCCATGTACGCATCCATCCCCGGCTTGAAAGTGGTGACTCCTTTCACGCCCTACGAAGCGAAAGGATTGCTGAAGTCAGCCATCCGCGATGACGACCCCGTCCTCATCATGGAGAGCGAGAAGATGTACGGCGATAAAGGATTGATCCCTGAGGGTGAATTCATGGTGCCCATTGGCAAGGCCAACATCCGCCGCAAGGGCGATGCCGTGACCATTGTGTCCTTCGGCAAAATCTTGAAGACCGTTCACGCCGCCGCTGACGAGTTGGCGAAGGAAGGCATCGAAGTCGAAATCATCGACTTAGTGACCATCCGCCCGCTGGATTTGGACACCATCATTGAGAGCATCAGGAAGACCAACCGCTTGGTCATCGTAGAAGAAAGCTTCCCAGTGGCCAGCATCAGCTCGGAAGTCGCCTACCGCGTTCAGCGCAACGCATTCGACTACCTTGACGCGCCGGTCGTCCGGTTGTGCCAATCCGACACTCCTTTTGCATTCTCTCCTCCCCTCATCGACGAGGCCCTTCCGCAAGTGAAGGACATCATGGAGGCCGTAAAAAGCGTAGCTTACGTCGCGTAGGCAGAAAAATTAACCCGAAACATTAGCGCGGACACGCGCATACACACACAATTATGGATCAAACGCTGCTTTATTCAGTACCGGCAATCGCCATCTTGGGATTGCTCGTAATGGCCGTGCAGGCTGCTTGGGTTCGCAAGCAAGATGCCGGCGAAGCCCGAATGGCTGAAATCGCCAACCACATTCACGAAGGCGCCCTCGCCTTCCTTCGCGCGGAGTACCGCATCCTCGCCATTTTCGTGGTAATCGCCGGAGCATTGCTCGGGTTTGTATCGACCATTGTACCGACCACCCACTGGTTCATCGTAGTGGCATTTGTCATCGGCGCGGTATTCTCAGCGTTGGCTGGAAACGTCGGCATGCGGATCGCTACGCAAGCCAATGTTCGTACCACGCAAGCGGCCCGCACTTCGCTGGCTCAAGGCTTGAAGGTCAGTTTCACAGGCGGCATGGTCATGGGATTGGGCGTGGCCGGTTTGGCTGTCTTCGGATTGAGTGTACTCTTCATCTTGTTGCTCGGAATGAATTTGGCTCCCGACATCACCTCTGGTGTGGACCAAATGACCGTTGTACTGGAAGCGCTTGCTGGTTTCTCACTGGGAGCGGAATCGATTGCGCTATTCGCACGTGTAGGAGGAGGCATCTACACCAAGGCGGCTGACGTCGGCGCGGACTTGGTGGGAAAGGTCGAAGCAGGCATTCCTGAGGACGACCCCCGCAATCCGGCGACCATCGCAGATAACGTCGGTGATAACGTCGGTGACGTGGCAGGTATGGGTGCCGATTTGTTCGGCTCTTACGTCGCAACCGTATTGGCAGCCATGGTATTGGGCAATGCCGTAATCCGCGGCACAGGCGGTTTGGACGACAACTTCGGTGGTCAGTCCACCATCTTGTTGCCTTTGATTATTGCTGCCTTGGGGATCATCTTCTCTATCCTTGGGGGCCTCATGATTCGAGTCAAAGACGGCGCGAAGGAGAGCGATGTTCAAGCAGCACTAAACCGTGGCAACTGGGGGTCCATTCTGATGACCGCTGCTGCGTCCTACGCGCTGATTACTTGGATGCTTCCTGCAACCATGCAGATGAGTGAAATTGGAGGCGCTGACGCCATTGTCTTCACTCCAATGGATGTCTTCTATGCTGTCATTGTAGGGCTTATCGTTGGTGGTGTAATCAGCTACATGACAGAATACTTTACTGGCTTGGGCAAAAAGCCAGTCATGGATATCGTCCAGAAGTCATCAACCGGTGCGGCAACCAACATCATTGCTGGTCTCGCTACAGGTATGATTTCGACGTTCGGCCCTGTCCTCCTTTTCGCATCTGCGATTTACACGGCCTACGCATTCGCAGGCTTCTATGGTGTAGCCATCGCGGCTTCTGCTATGATGGCAACCACCGCCATGCAACTTGCCATTGACGCCTTTGGACCAATTGCAGATAACGCAGGCGGTATTGCAGAGATGAGTGAACTCCCTGACGAAGTGCGCGAGCGTACGGATATTTTGGATTCCGTTGGGAACACAACGGCAGCCATCGGAAAAGGCTTCGCCATTGCTTCAGCTGCATTGACAGCCCTCGCCTTGTTCGCTGCCTACGTTGAATTCACTGGGATTGATGGCATCAACATTTTCAAGGCGAACGTACTTGCGGCTCTCTTCATCGGGGGTATGGTTCCTGTCGTGTTCTCTGCCTTGGCGATGAACAGCGTGGGCAAAGCGGCCATGGAAATGGTTAAAGAAGTACGCCGGCAGTTCAAAGAAATTCCAGGCATCATGGAAGGCACTGGAACGCCCGATTACGGCAAATGTGTAGACATCTCAACGCAGGCTGCTCTGCGTGAAATGATGCTTCCGGGTGCGATGACCCTCATCTTCCCATTGGTTATTGGTTTGCTGCCCTTATTGTTAGGAATGTCGAATGCATGGGCAGCAGAGACACTGGGTGGCTACATGGCCGGTGTGACTGTATCAGGTGTGCTCTGGGCGATTTTCCAAAACAATGCAGGTGGTGCATGGGACAACGCCAAGAAGTCCTTCGAAGCCGGTGTTGAAATCGACGGTGAAATGACGTTCAAGGGTTCAGAGGCGCACAAGGCCGCTGTAACCGGTGACACCGTCGGTGACCCCTTCAAGGACACCAGCGGGCCTTCGATGAACATCCTCATCAAGTTGACCTGCTTGGTTGGCCTCGTCATCGCCCCCATCCTCGGCGGCCATGGCAGCGAGGAAGGCCTCAGCCACGGTGAAGCCATCGAAACGCAGGCTGCGCAGGAAGCTCAGCCAACTGCTCACGTGATCGAAATCAACGCAGAAGGCGAAGCGCACTAAGCGACTCTTCTGTCTATGAAAAAGGGACTCCGTCTGGAGTCCCTTTTTTCGTGCCTTGCTCCGCCTGATTCAGGCTGCGGCGCAGGCCAATTCTCCACGCCTCAAACAAACAAGCCGTGCAGCTCGGCATCCACCCCCTCGATGACAACGCCGAGGTCCTCTTTGTTTTCATGGAAGCGGTTGTTGTCCACGTCTATCACCAGCAACTTGCCAGCGCTGTATGTGCTGATCCACGCTTCGTAGCGCTCATTGAGGCGGTTGAGGTAATCTAAGCGAATGGCCTCCTCGTAGTCCCGTCCGCGCTTTTGGATGTTCTCCACGAGCTTCGGAACGGAAGCGCGCAAGTAAATCATCAGGTCCGGAGGTGAAATGAACCGCTCCATCAACTGGAAGAGGTCTAGGTAATTCTGGAAGTCCCGCGAGCTCATCAGGCCCATTGCGTGCAAGTTCGGCGCAAAAATGTGCGCATCCTCGTAGATGGTTCGGTCTTGGATGACCTTCTTTCCGCTTTCCTGCAATTTAGCCAGTTGAGCGAATCGAGATCGCAGGAAGAAAACCTGCAAATTGAACGACCAACGCTGCATGTCCTTGTAGAAATCATTCAAGTACGGGTTGTCATCCACTTGCTCAAAATGAGGCTCGTAACGGTAGTGTTTTGCAAGGAGCGTGGTCAGTGTAGTCTTTCCCGACCCGATGTTTCCGGCGATGGCAATGTGCATAATTCTGGCTTCGTTGGAGGTGCAAAATAGGCCCATTTCCATCGGAACGAAAACCGGGTTTTCAACAGGTCCCTCACATGCAATCAACGGCGAATTGTTAGGCCAATTCGCTCCGATACACAGCATTTTGACCTGCTAGCAGCGCGTCCACAATGGCGCGGTCATTGGCCAACCGCGGCACCTTGTGTTGCCCACCCAGCTTCCCTTTTGCCCGCAACCACCCGTCGAACGCCCCGGCTGCCACGGCATGCCCGATGGGGAATCGCAAGGCGAGCTCCGCAGTTCGTTTGGCGTCGTAATCCGAATTCTGCCGACGCAGTGAAGCATCCAAGCACTCCATGAACAACGCCATGCCGCCTGTAGGAGGCTTGCTGAATTCGATGCACCATTCGTGTGCGCCGGTTTCCTCCAGGTTCATGAATACCGGGGCCGCGGTGTAGTCCCGCACGTGCGCATCCGCCAACGTGCTCGCCTCAGCAATCGCCCGTTCCGCCTGAGCGACCATCACCTCTTCTCCGAACGCGTTCAAGTACGACGTGGTGCGCCCAATCACCTGCATACGAAATGGGTGCGTATCCGTAATGCGCACCACATCCCCGAGCGCATAGCGCCAGAGGCCGGCATTGGTCGAAATGACCAGCGCATACTCCTCACCCACTTCCAATTCGCGCAATTCCAATGCCTGCGGCGACTCCGAATCCCACTCCGACATCGGCACAAACTCGAAGTAGATGCCATAGTCGAGCATCATGAGCATATCATCGCCGTCCAACCGGTCCTGCAATCCGAAAAAGCCCTCCGACGCGTTGTACGTTTCAAGGCAATCGAAAGGCAGGCGCGTCTCCCCGATCAAGGCGTCGAATTCCGCTCGGTACGGCTCAAAGCTCACGCCGCCGTGCATGTACAGTTGCAGGTTGGGCCAGACGTCACCCAATGCGTCTGCCTGCGACAACTCCAACACCCGCTTGGCCACAACCAACATCCAACTCGGCACGCCCGCCAGTATGCGAACGTCTTCTCGAAGGGTCGCGCGTGCGAGTGCATCCACCTTTTCCTCCCAGTCTTCCATGAGAGCGATATCCCGGCTTGGGGTCCGGCGGGCTTCGACCCAGAACGGGAGGTTGCGGACGATGATGGCGCTGAGGTCACCAGTGAATCCACCCGACCCGGTATCATGCAAGGCCGAAGAGCCTCCGAGGATCAAGTGCTTGCCATCGTATAGCTCCGCTTGGGGCCGTTGATCGCAGAAGAGGGCCAAAAGGTCCTTCCCGCCTTTGTAATGGCACCCTCGCAACGATGCTTCCGTCACCGGCAAAAACTTGCTGCGGTCGGAACTCGTTCCTGAGCTTTTGGCAAACCAACGCGTCTCCCCCGGCCACAACACCCCCAACTCCCCTTGCTGGGCACGTTGGATGTACGGCTTGAATTCATCGTGGGTTCGAATGGGCACTTGGCGCTGAAATTCGCGTAGGGAGCGAATGCTGCTGAAACCGTGCTCGGCACCGAATGCCGTGCTTTTGCCCTCGAGAAGCAATCGGTTGAATAAGTGACGCTGCAATTCGACCGGCCGCGAACGGACCCGCTCGATGTTCATCATGCGCTTGCGGATGAACCAACGGAATGCAGAGTTAAGTGCCATGCGATCTGGTCGAGGTCCGAAATTAACCCGAAGAGCAGGATGAAAAAAGCCTTGGAGCCGGAATCCGAAAGGAAAAAGTTCGGTCGCTTGCCTTACGCGAAGACCCGGCGGATGGCGGCGATGGCGTAATCCACCTCCTCGGCCGTGTTGTACCGACCAAACGAAAACCGCAAACTCGCCCGTTTCGGATCGTGAAATTCGAGCGCGCGCAGCACGTGTGATCCCAGCGTCGCACCGCTTGAACACGCGCTTCCACCCGAACAGGCTACCCCCTCCAAGTCCAGCAGGAACAGCGCCATGCCCGATTTGGGATGGGGCGGGAACGACACGTTTAACACGGTGTACAGGCCATCGCGACTGTCCGAGTCGCCATTGAACCGTACGCCGGGAATCGCCTCCGTCAAACCGGTGGCCATTTGGGCCTTCAACGCCCGCACGTGGTCTTGATGTGCCACCAAGTCCGTGTACGCCAGATCCATGGCAGCCGCGAGGCCGACGATGTTGTGCGTGCTCTCTGTGCCGCCGCGCACCGCACGTTCCTGGCTTCCCCCTTCAATTTGTCCTTTGAGTTTTACGCCCTTGCGGATGTATAAAAAACCAACCCCCTTGGGCCCGTGAAACTTGTGGGCTGAGCACGTGATGAAATCCACGGGCAACGCCTCCAAATCGAACGCGTAGTGGCACATCGTCTGCACGGTATCCGAATGGAACAACGAGCCGGCTTCTCGGCACATGGTCCCGATGCGTTCCAAGTCCTGGATCACCGCCACCTCGTTGTTGGCGTGCATCAGGCTCACGATGGTCTTCCCCCCCTTCGCCAATAGCGCTGCGAGGTGTTCGAGATCCACTTTTCCGTTCGGCAAATGGCGCACCAAGTCCAGCGTTGTGCCCGCGCTCCGCTCGAGGGATTGAGCGGTTTTGATGACGGCACTGTGTTCGGCTTCCGACGTGATGATGCGGGTGCACCCGAGGTCGCGAACTGCGCCGCGCAGCGCCAGGTTGTCCGCTTCCGTTCCGCCCGATGTGAAATAGATGCAGCTGGGGTGGCAGTTGAGGTGCTTCGCCACCCGGCGGCGGCTCTGTTCAATCAGCACCCGTGACTTGCGGCCCACGGCATGGCTAGAGGAAGGGTTCCCAAAGCACTCCTGCAGCACGGGTACCATGGCTTCCACCACTTCCGGTGCGACGGCGGTCGTCGCGGCATTGTCGAAGTACACGTTCATGGCGCAGGGTCAGGAACGCAAAAATGCACCTTTTTGGATTAATCCTCCAAAGCACTCAAGAAGCCTTGTAATTCGGCTTTGAATCGGTCGCCCAAAGTGGATGCCGCCTCGGGTGAAGACGCCTCGGCATACACGCGAATGATGGGTTCCGTGTTGGATTTTCGCAAGTGCACCCACCCTTCTTCCAAATCGAATTTCACCCCGTCGACGGTGTTCACTTCCGCCTCGGGATGGGCCTCCATCAGTTGCTTCAGCGCCGCGTCGACATCAACCGCCGGCAAGGCCAATTTATCCTTGGACATGAACCAATTCGGGTACGTGCTGCGGAGTGCACTCACGCGCTGGCCCGATTCAGCGAGTTGGGTCAAAAACAACGCCGTTCCCACCACGGCATCTCGCCCGCAATGAGACGCGGGATAGATGATGCCCCCGTTGCCCTCACCACCAATGACCGCATCGGTGTCTTTGATGGCCTTGACCACATTGACCTCACCCACTGCACTCGCCGTGTACTGCCCTCCACGCGCTTGGGTCACCTGCCGAAGGGCGCGCGTTGAGCTCATGTTGCTCACGGTGTTGCCGGGGGTTTTGCTCAGGACGTAATCAGCGACGGCCACCAAGGTGTATTCCTCTCCGAACCAACTTCCATCCTCTCCCACAAACGCCAGCCGATCCACATCGGGATCAACACTGATACCGAGGTCGCACCCCTCCTTCACCACGGCCTCACAGAGGTCCGTCAAGTGCGCGGGAAGCGGCTCGGGGTTGTGGGCAAACTGGCCCGTCGGATCGCAGTGGACTTTGACCACTTCGCACCCGAGGGCTTCCAACAGCATCGGCACAATGATGCCTCCGCTGGAGTTGACGGCATCCACCGCCACTTTGAATCCACGAGCACGCACCGCGTCTCCATCCACCAAGGCCAAGGCCAAAGCGTGCGCGACGTGCTTTTCCATCCAATCGGATCGTTGAGTGACACCGCCAATGGCATCCACGTCGACATACTCAGCCGGGGCATTGGCGAGTTCCAACACCCGCTCACCTGCCGCAGCACTCAAAAACTCACCGGTCGCATCCAGCAACTTCAACGCGTTCCATTGCCGCGGGTTGTGGCTTGCGGTCAAAATGATACCGCCGTCGGCTTGCTCCGCAGCGACCGCCAATTCCACCGTCGGAGTGGTGCTCAGGCCCAAATCAAAGACATCGACACCGGTGGCGTTCAAGGTTCCCACGAGCAGGTCCCGAACAAGCTCTCCACTCAAACGTGCATCCCGCCCTACGACCACCGTGGGCCGTGGTTGCCCGGTCGCCTCGCGGATCCAGTGCGCGTACCCCGTGGCAAATTTGACGACATCGGGAGGCGTTAGGCCTTCTCCGGGAGCCCCTCCAATGGTTCCTCGGATGCCTGAGATGGATGTGATGAGCATGGTCCAAAAATACCATGGCTGGGCATGAGTCGTGAAAGAAATGCCCTCGGATGTGAAAAAAGGAGTGTTCGAAATGCAGCCCGGAATCTCTTCCCGTAGTAGCTTTGATTTGATGAATGAAGAAGGACGTGCTTACCGAGGCGAGCCAGCACTGCAAGGACTCGTTGAGAAGTTCGAGGCGATGGTCGAGCACGGCGAACAAGCCTTCTTCGACGTGGATGAACTGGAAGGACTGATTGAGCATTACCTCGAGCAGAAATCCATCCGCAAAGCCCACGCAGTCGCGCGATACGCGAGCCAACTGTACCCCGCCAACCTCGCCCTCAAACTGAAGCATGCCCAGATTCGCATCGCTTCCGGCCAAGGCGTCAAGGCCGTGCCCCTGCTCAAAGAACTGCTGGAAATTGAACCCCTGAACGAGGAAGTACTCGTTACCCTCGGCGCGGTATACAGCCAAATGTCGGAGCACAAGCTATCCATTGATTGTTTCAAACGCGCCCTGGTCTTCGCGGACAAGGAAGCCAAGCGGGAAATCCGCATTGACATTGCTTTGGAATACGAAAACATGGGCGCCTGGCAGGAAGCCATCCGCAACCTGCGCGAAGCCCTGGAGGAGGACGCCCTGAACGAGACGGCCGTCTACGAACTGGCCTTCTGCTACGAGCGGACCGGACAATTCAAACAAGCGGCATCGTTCTACGAGCAGTTCCTCGAAAAGCAGCCGTACTCCTTCGCCGCCTGGTACAGTATGGGCAACGCACTTCAGCAATGCGGACGCTACACCCAAGCCATCGATGCATATGATTTTGCCATTGCCATCGAAAGCGCATTCGGTCCCGCTTACCACCAGAAAGCAGAGGCCCTGGTCGCTATGGAGCGGTACCAAGACGCGCTGCACACCTACGAAGAGACCCTGACATTTGAAGACCCCTCGCCCAGCACGCGTTGCTACATGGGCGAATGCCTCGAGCGTATCGGAGATCTGAAACGCGCGGAATCCTACTACCGCGATAGCTTGAAACTGGACCCTCGGTTTGCCGATGCGTTTGTCGGACTCGGCGTGCTCGCGGACATGCAAGGGCGACTGGGGGAGGCGTGTTCGTACTTCGAGCAAGCCTTGGAAATCGAACCCAAGCACGCCGATTACCACCTGCTGCTCGCGACGTGCCTCAAAAAACGCGAGGAATACGACCGCGCGGAAGAGGTTTACACCCAGGGGCTGCTCTTGGACATCCAACACGAAGAACTCTGGCTCGAGCGGGTGGATAATTTGCAACTGGCCAGTCGCCATGAAGACGCATTGCTCGTCATCGATGACGGCTTGTCTGCGCTTCGAGAAGCAGCGAACCTAAGCTACCGACGCTTCATCAGCTTGTACGCTTTGGGCCAACACAAAGGAGCCTTTGACCTGCTTGAATTCCTTTTGACACACCACTTTGATCAGTCCGAAATTCTCCTGAATTTCTTACCTGCGCTTGCCAATGATGCGCGCTACATCGAACGGATTGAACGATTTAAACCCTAAATAATGTTCGAAATTTCGCATCTGCCTGAACGCACAACACGCCCCCGCACCAATGGTTTGACCATGGTGATGGACAAAGGGTTGAGCCTCCGGCAAGCCGAGGATCTCATCGAAACCGGTGGCGAGCTGGTTGACCTGCTGAAGCTCGGTTTCGGCACGTCCTTGGTCACCCCCAACGTCGGAGCCAAGGTCAAGCGCTACCATGAAGCTGGATTTGATGTGTACTGCGGAGGTACCTTGTTCGAAGCGTTTTACATCCGCAACGAACTCGACAACTACCTCCGCTTCATCGACAGTTTGGGCATCACCTGCCTGGAAGTCAGCGACGGATCCATGGTCATCCCCCACGACGAAAAATGCGAGCTCATCAACAAGTTCAGCAAGAATTACAAAGTGCTTTCCGAAGTGGGTTCCAAAGAAGAAGGCATCCTCATCAGTCCGGCCAAATGGATCCGGATGATGAGCAACGAGTTGCAAGCCGGAAGCTTTAAGGTCATCGCAGAAGCCCGCGAAAGCGGCAACGTCGGCATCTACCGTCCCAACGGAAGCGCCCACGTGCAGCTAGTTAGGCGCATCTTGGCCAACGTCGCGTTGGAAGACATCCTCTGGGAAGCACCGAAAAAGCCCCAACAGGTTTGGTTCCTCCGTCAGTTTGGAGCGAACGTCAACTTGGGCAACATCGGACCGAACGACCTGATCCCGCTGGAGTGTTTGCGGCTCGGACTGCGCGGAGACACCTTCTTCGAGCACCTGCCCGATGCGCTGGCGGAAGGCAAACGCCTCGTCAACGAGACCGTCGAGGAAGACTAACCCCAAGCCCTAACCCATGCAGCCTCCCGTCCCCACCATCACTCCCCGTGAAGTCCAGCAATGGAAACAGGACGGACAGGCCTTTTCGTTTTTGGACATCCGCGAAATCCATGAGGTGACGATCAGCCGCCTTACGGAAGTCCACATTCCGATGGCGTTTTGCCTGAGCAGGCAAGCGGAGATTCCACGGTCGTATCCCGTCGTGGTGTATTGCCGCGCCGGTGCGCGATCGGCAGCGACCGTCAGTGCGCTGATGACGAAATATGGGTTCGACAACCTCTACAGCTTGGAGGGCGGTATCACAGCGTGGTGCGCGGCATTTTCTCCCCAAGAAGAAGTGGGATGAAACGCCACCTCGGGATTTTCTTGCGCGGCATGGCCATGGGGGCCGCGGACCTTGTTCCCGGCGTTTCCGGTGGAACCGTGGCCTTGATTACGGGCATTTACGACGACCTCCTGCAATCGATTTCTGCCGTGTCATTGGGGTTAGTTGACACCTGGAAAAAGGAAGGTTTCCAAGGGGTGTTACGGGCATTGAACGCCCCCTTCCTGATGGCCTTGGTAGCTGGAATTGGTACCAGCATTTTCGCACTGTCCGGCCTGCTGCACCATCTACTGGAACACCACAAAGCGGCCTTGTTCGCCTTTTTCTTCGGGCTGGTTGGGGCTTCCATTCCCCTGGTCGGCCGCGAAATCACGCAGCGCAATGCCCCCACCGCCGCGCTGTTGACCGCGGGAGCGGCCATCACATTCGGCGTGGGCTCGTTGCCGCCGCTTCAGGTGGAACCGAGCTTGGCGTACCTGTTTGCCTGTGGAGCCATCGCGGCTTGCGCGATGATTCTGCCCGGCATTTCGGGCAGTTTTATCTTGCTCCTTCTGGGCGTGTATGGCGCCATCATTGGGGCGTTGAAGGAGCTGGATGTCGTGGTCATTGCCACGGTAGGTGCCGGCGCCATCAGTGGACTGCTGGGGTTTAGCAAAGGACTCAAATCCCTGCTGGCCAAAGCCCGAAACCACGTCATAGCGATGTTGACCGGATTGCTGCTGGGTTCCTTGCAAGCCCTTTGGCCATGGAAGGAAAACGCACTCCTGCTTCACACCCACAGCGACGGCCGTGAAACGTGGCTTCAAACGAATGCCTGGCCGGACTCCGGTGAATTGCTCATTTGCCTCGCCTGTGCTGCAGCCGGCGCGGGGCTTGTCGTTGTCTTGCAGCGGCTCGGAAACCGCTTGGCCACATGAGCACCACGCGGCGGTTTGGTGTCTTGGGCCGATCCCTTGTTCACAGCCAGTCGCCGGCGCTGTTTGCCGATCGCTTCAGCGCTTGGGGAATCAACGACGCGTCGTACGAACGCTTTGAACGCGCGAACCTCGAAGGCTTTGGGGATTGGTTGCAAACCGAAGCCGAGGCGTCTCCGGCCTTGATGGGGCTCAACATAACCATCCCGTACAAGCAATCCATCATTCCGCTGTTGCAGGATTTGACTCCGACGGCCCACGCCATCGGTGCGGTCAACGCCATCAAGCCAGGCGCGAACGGGTGGGTCGGACACAACACCGACGCTGAGGGCTTTATGAAATCACTTCGCCCCTTTTTAACCTCGGCGCACGACCGGGCGCTGATCCTCGGCAACGGGGGCGCCGCGGCGGCCGTTCGGTTTGGTTTGCAATCCCTGGGCATCGATGTCGTCCACGTCACGCGCTCGCCGATTGAATGGGAAGCGATGCGGTACGACACCCTGAATGCCGCCTACCTCAGGCACTGCAAACTGGTTGTGCAGTGCACTCCGGTGGGCACCTACCCCGATACCGAGGCGTGCATCGAATTGCCTTGGGACGGTTTGACGCCTGAGCACCTCGCCGTGGACCTCGTGTACAACCCGGCGCAGACTGCATTCCTGAAGCACGCAGATGCCGCCGGAGCGAAAACAATGAACGGCAAAGCCATGTTGATTGCGCAAGCGGAAGCGGCGTGGAAATGGTGGAATGCAACCCCTTGATTCCGGCCTCGCCCGCGTATTTTTACAGCTGCATGCACACCGACGAATCCCATCTTCCACCCACTGAACAATCCGGGCCACACCAAGGACTGGAATCCAAGTCCATTCCGGAATTGGTCGCGGCCATGCACGGGCAAACGCAAGCGGCGTTTGATGCGGTCGGTGCAGCGCTTCCACAGGTGGAGCAATTCATAGAAGCCTCGGTGCCTCGAATGAAAGCCGGCGGACGGCTTTTCTACATCGGCGCCGGAACGAGCGGCCGATTGGGCGTGCTCGATGCCAGCGAATGTCCGCCAACGTTTGGGGTGGATCCCACCAAGGTGCAAGGGTGGATTGCTGGAGGGGATGGCGCCCTGCGGGTAGCGGTGGAAGGCGCTGAAGACGACCCCGACGGCGCGTGGCTCGACTTGGCTTCTGCACAGCCGACCCCACAGGACACGCTGGTTGGCATCGCCGCTTCGGGACGGACGCCATACGTGGTGGGCGGCTTGAAGGCGGCCCGGGGTGCGGGACTGCTGACAGCTTGCATCACATGCAATCCCGATTCGGCCGTGGTCCAAGCAGCGGAGCATGCGATGGTTGCGGTGACCGGTCCGGAATTTGTCACGGGCAGCACCCGGCTCAATGCGGGAACGGCCACCAAGTTGATCCTCAATTTGATCAGCACCACGGCCATGATTCAACTCGGTCACGTGGTGGGTTCAAAAATGGTGGACATGAAGCCTTCCAACGTCAAGCTCCAAGATCGCGGCGTGCGCATGATTCAAGAAGCCACGGGCGTTTCGGCGGAGGA
>DJYV01000014.1:0-2467 GCA_002448555.1 Flavobacteriales bacterium UBA6969 | reverse complement strand
TTGAACGAACGAGGATAGGCCATGCACACCCTGGAACCGTATTACGCGTGGCGCAACCACTACGTTGCGAGCAACGACCCGCGGAGTCCTTTTTTTGACCGGACCTACAGCGAGTTTGAGTACTCGACCAAAGTCTACAATTACTTCATACATCCGCAGTGGGACTCCATCCACTCGCCCACCTTGTTTTGCAAAATCTTATTCGTCGATTACGAAGAACGCTTCGCCATCATTGAGTTCATTGGCGAATGGAACGATTGCCTATACAACGACATCATGCAGCTCAAACGCGAGGTGATTGACGTGCTGATGGCCGAGGGCATTCACCGCTACATCCTCATCGGGGAGAACGTGTTGAATTTCCACTTCAGCGACGATTGCTACTACGAAGAATGGTTTGATGAAGTCACCGAAGACGACGGCTGGATTGCCCTCCTGAACTTCCGAGAGCACGTCATTGGTGACATGAAGGCCATCGACCTGGACAGCTACTTCGTGCTGGGGGGTGAATTGAGCGAACTCGGGTGGCGCACGTTTTCGCCGGCGAACCTCTATCAGCGCATCGACGATTGCGTCAACCAGCGCTTGGGCCTGATTGGATAGCCGCCAGCCACTCCGACAAATTCGCCACCACATGCCGGTCAATGGGAAAGCGCATGGCGTCCGGTGTCAACTCGGCGAGGGCTTCCCAATTCATCTCGAGCAGCGGTTCGGAAGCGGCGACAGCAACGGGCTTCTCATCCCACCATGCGATGCCTTCATGATCCGCTTGCATCCAATGGTAAACCGCGAGAATTTGCTCGTCCTCTCGGAAGGCGCTGCGGACGAAAAAATCATTGGTGTAGACATGGCCCAACCCCGTCAGGCCATCTGTTGAACCCAGCTCTTCGGCACACTCCCGCCACAGCGTATCCACAATTGCCTCGCCCGGCTCCACGCCGCCACCGGGAAATTTGCACCCGACCGATCCATCGGGAAACCGTTCCCGCGCCACGAGGATGTGGGTGCGCGCCGGGTTCAAGATCAGCGCGTAGCACCGCACGTTCCATCGGGTAACCGGCACGTTGCACGCCACGAGCATTTCGCGTTTGCCCGGAGGTCCCGGGTGCCGCTCTACCTTCCAACCGGCGCGCTCCATGTTGCGGCGTACTTGGCCCTTGGCGCAGTAGGTGGCCAGCACCGCGCCTGGGTTCATGCCCGGCAACAAGCGCTCGAAAATTTCGACCTCCCACAGCTCGGGCTGCTGGGTGGGTGCAAATGCGTCAAAGAAGCACACGTCAAACGCGCCTGTCCCTTTCCACGCTTGCAGGGTGCAGTGCAGAATTTGAGCAGTAAACCCATCAGCCTTGAGCCCGTCCGCACCTGCTGCCTGTTCATGGAGCGCACGCATGCGCCATGCAAGGTCATTCGAAAGCCCGGATGCGGCCCATGCGTCAACTTCATGCGGGTCGAGTGGATGCGGTTCTATGCCGACGTAGTCAAGAGCGATCCCTAGACGTTCCGACCATTGCCAAGCGAGCGCTGCATTGAGTCCCGTGCCGAACCCCACCTCAAGGACGCGCACACGCCCAGCTACCCTCTCGTTTTCCGACCACCACCGTTCCAGTCCGCGGTCGATGAAGACGTGCTCGGACTCGGTCAACGCGCCGTGAATGCTGTGGTACGCGACGCCCCACTCGATCACTTCCATGGTGGGCGATCCATCCTTTGTCGTCGCCAAGCGTCGGTTCCATGTGCGGCGCGGTGGTTTCACAACGTCTTCTTTCAAAATTGCTCGATGGCGCCCAATCCAAACAACGCAAAATCAAGGCGAACCGGGTCGTCCGGGTCCACTTGGCGCAGGGCAGCCGTGAGCAATTCAACCGCCTTCCAGTCGTTTTGTTTTCGGTCGAGCAGCCCGAGTTTTCGGCCCACATTGCCCGTGTGCACATCCAAGGGCACCATCAATTGGCTCGGCGCGATTTGGTTCCAGATGCCGAAATCGACACCCCGCCGACTGGGCCGCACCATCCACCGCAGGAACATATTCAACCGCTTGGCGGCGGAACCGCGGGCTGGCGTAGCGACGTGCTTGCGGGTGCGATCTGCTGCGTATCCGCGTTGGGCAGCGGCTTCAAAAAACCGGGCATGAAACGCGGTGAGGCACGCTTCGGCATCGTGGTTGGTTTCATCCGGCACGAAGGCGGATTCCAGTCCGCCGTAGGCGCGCGTTAAGGCTTGCAGCGCATGCAGAAAAAGTTCAGCATCGCGCGGCTGAAACGTGCGGTGAACGAATCCTTTTGCCGCGGTGCGGATGTCGGCGGCGGTGGCGTGCTTCATAAAGTCACCAGGAGCTCCATCCAAGCGGTCCATGAAGGCCCCAGCACTGGCCAAGACCGTCTTACGTTGCCCCCAGGCGAGGGTCGCAGCGATGAATGCCGCGAGTTCGATGTCCGCTTTATCAGAAAACCGATGCGGCACCGCAATG
>DJYV01000119.1:5439-18705 GCA_002448555.1 Flavobacteriales bacterium UBA6969 | reverse complement strand
AAGCTCCGGGAAGAACCCGAGGAACGCTGGGTTGATTGCGCTCGCAACCGAACCACCGAACTGACTGTTGTAGAAGCCCGTAGTCGTCTCAAAAGCGAATGGCGCTTCCTCGTTGCCGTACACCGAACTCAAGAAGTCGTCCGGATTGATCATGTTCTGGTAGAAACGGTACGTCGTCTGGCCCGCGATGATGTCTTCCGCATACACCTCAACCGTCATGAAGTAATCTGATTCACCAGCGCATTCCGCTCCGCAATAGACGCAAGAACCGTCGTCACTATCAGCTTCATTGTCGAAGTTGCAGGCCGCTGGATCTGTGCATCCATCCACCAATAGTTCGGGAGCGTATGGTGTAAAGGGAATAATACCCCGGAATTCTTGGTCAGCATCGCCCTCAACGAATACCTGCACTTGCACCTGGCCCGTCAATTCTCCTGCGGTAGTGATTTGACCAATCAATACCCGCAAATCCTCACCCGCAAATGCCGCGTGGGTGAAGTCACACGACTCCAGATCGGCCGGATCACACGGCAGCAACGTGAACAGCGCTGTGCCGATTGCATCGTCAATCAAAACATTTTCGCCAGAACCAAATTCGTCCAATAAGTTGATTTCACCGGCTGCAACATTGACTTCCACCTCGTCGTCTGCTGTCACACCACCAATTGTTAACCAACTGTCATAATTCAATTCTGGAAAAAATGGCAAAACCGTCGGGTTCACCCAAGCCCCGACTTCCTCACCAAGCTCAACGTCGTTGTACCAAGTCGGTGTCGACGTGGAGTAAATCATCATCGGGTTATCGGCCTCGCCGGAAATACACGACAAAAAGTCGGATTCATTCTGCATCTCCAAGTACAAACGGTACGTCGTCTGCCCCGTGAAATTGACTCCACCTACGACGCCATCGTGTTCGATGTACGGTTCTATGGAAATTTCATATCCAGGAGGTACGCTGGGGCCAGGGGTTTCTACCGGGGTTTGTGAGCTAACGGCAAACACTGCGCAACAGGCAGCGAGAAGGCATAACAGCTTTCGCATGAGGTGGCGATTTGATTTGGTTCAAACAACAGGGCGCACGCGTGTACACGCGACTCGCACGAAGCGAATGTAACGGAAGAGGCACCAAATTGCAAATCACAAAAGGGCGTTCATCTGAATTTTCTCAACATTAATCGGCTAACAAGTGAATTCAAGCGAAAATTTCACGCAACGTTAATCTGTGCATTTCACCCTCCTTTTAGCTCCTCCTGTGCTGCGAATATTTTAACCACAGGTTGCTGTGGTTAAAAGAAATCGTCTATCTTTGCCGGCCCACGATGGTACTATAGCTCAGTTGGTAGAGCAACGGATTGAAAATCCGTGTGTCCCAGGTTCGAATCCCGGTAGTACCACAGAAAAGCCGGCAGCATGCTGGCTTTTTTGTTTCCCCCGCTACCGACTAATTTCGCAGTCCATTCTGAGCTTTCATGCACCCAAAACCCACATACATTTCCATTCCCGCAGGATCGACAAAGGGAGCCTTTGAGGACGCATGGCATACCACAGTGCAAGCCCTACCGGATTGGTACATTGTCGATGAGTTTTTTCAGAATAATAACAACATCCCATGGATTGAGGATGTGCATGCCCAAGGAAGGGTGTACTGGCTGAAAGCTGGGGAGTTGAGCAAGACGTTGGCCGAGGTGGAAAACATCCTGACCTGGCTCACACAAAACAACGCCAATCGCCAACAAAGTGTTGCCGTAATCGGTGGCGGAACCGTCCTGGATGCAGGGCTTTTTGCCGCTTCCATCTACCAACGCGGCATGCAAAAGTGGTCGCTGCCCACAACGCTTCTCGCTGCTGTGGACGCAGGGATTGGTGGCAAAAACGGAGTCAATTTCATGGGATTCAAGAACTACATTGGAACCATAACACAACCCGATTTCGTGGTATCGGATTTTCGCGTCCTCGATAGCCTGGAGGCCGTCGATGTTCTCAATGGTTGGATGGAAATGGCCAAGCACGCGCTCATTGCGGACCCTGCGCTGTGGGATTCCATGAAGCAATTCGGAACCATACCGCCAACAAAGACCGTGCACATCCTCATACACGAAGCCGCGGCCATCAAAAAACGAATCGTCGAGGCGGACGAGTACGAATCCGGACTCCGAAAAACGTTGAATTTTGGGCACACGGTCGGCCATGCGCTCGAGAGCGCCGCGGCATCTCGAAGTGAGAACCTACCGCACGGAATCGCAGTCGGTCTGGGCATGATGGTTTCCCTCCACTGGAGTGCGGATCAAGCAGCAGACCCCGGCATCCAACGCGAGCTTGTGGACGCTGCACATTGCATCAAGCGTTGGCTAACCCGCGCCGTTCCTGCGTATGTCCAGATTGCCGTGAATGCAGCAGACTTAGATGCCCTGTGGGCGTTCATGGAAATGGACAAGAAAAACGACACAAATGGCGTTCAAGAAGTGAGGCTCACGGACATTGGACAGGCGGAATGGAATCAACTCCTGTCTCGTTCGGCGTTCGGGACCAGTTGGAGC
This sequence comes from Flavobacteriales bacterium UBA6969, assembly GCA_002448555.1. Lineage (GTDB taxonomy): Bacteria > Bacteroidota > Bacteroidia > Flavobacteriales_D > Sanyastnellaceae > UA16. The sequence goes on along the minus strand of DJYV01000119.1, from coordinate 16,168 downwards.
AGCGCACATGGCGGCGTCTGAGCAATTACAAACACAGTCACTTGCCTTAATTTTACAGCATGGAACTAACCGCCAAAGCTTTGGCCGACCGAATCGGTGGGACGATTGAGGGGCCAACCGATTTGACCCTAAATCGCGTGGCAAAAATTGAAGACGCCGAGAAAGGCAGCCTGACGTTTTTGGCGAATAAGGAATATGAAGGTTTCATCTACACCACAGGAGCCAGTGCAGCCTTAGTGGCAGAAGACTTTACCCCGACGCAGGATCTGCCGCAACATTTGGCCATCATTCGCGTCCGTGACCCCTACACTGCATTTGCTGGGGTCTTGCAATGGGCCGCTGCTTCCCGAGCCCATCCCGCAGGCATTGCTCCGAACGCACACGTCGACCCCACCGCAGAAGTGGACGACTCGTGCTACATCGGGCCTTTCGCCGTTGTTGAGGCCGGCGCGAAAATTGAAGCCGGCTGCCAAATCCATAGCCATGTAAGCATTGGCCGCGGCGTCCACATCGGCTCGGGTACCACCGTTCATCGGCAGGTCGCCGTCCTTGACGATTGCACCATCGGCCCCGATTGCATCGTCCAAGCAGGGGCCGTGATTGGTTCCGATGGATTTGGGTTCGCGCCCAACAGCACGGGCCAATACGATAAGGTACCCCAGACGGGAAACGTTACCATTGGCAACGGGTGCGAAATTGGAGCGGCTACGACCATCGACCGTGCCACCCTCGGTTCTACCGTGATTGAGGACGGCGTCAAGTTGGACAACCAGATTCAGATCGCCCACAACGTGAAGATTGGCGCCAACACGGTCATTGCCGCACAGACTGGCATTGCCGGAAGCACAACCATCGGAGCTAATTGCATGGTGGGCGGGCAAGTCGGATTTGCGGGTCACATCTCCGTCGCTGACGGCGTCAAAATCGCCGCTCAATCGGGCATCACCAAGAGCATCACCGAGCCAAATAGCGTTTGGCAGGGGACGCCTGCACAGCCAATCAAGGCCTACCAATCTCAGCAAATTGCATTGCGGAAATTGATTCGCGCCTTAGTTTTGGACCGCATTGACGCACTGGAACAAAAACTGAGCTGAGGAGAATGGCTAAAACCGTACTGCAACGCACCCTAGGTGCGCCCGTTGAATTCTCTGGAATCGGCCTTCATACAGGGGAAACCGCGGTCATGACGGTTCTGCCAGCTCCGGACAACCACGGCTACAAGTTCCAACGGGTCGACCTTCCAGAACAACCCATCATCGATGCCGATGCGGACCTCGTTATCGGAACGCAACGCGGAACGACGTTGGAGCAAAACGGTGTGCAAGTGCACACCACCGAACACATCTTAGCAGCATTGTACGGCTGTGAGGTGGACAATGCGCTGATCCAACTGACCGGCCCTGAAATCCCCATCATGGACGGCAGTGCTCAGGCTTTTGTCGATGCCTTTGAAGGCGCAGGTTACACGGAACAGGAGGCGCCGCGGGCCTATTTCAAATTGCGGAAGAACATCGCGTTCGAGGACAAGGAGAAAGAAGTTGAAATGCTCGCCGTTCCGGAGCCGAACAACGAATTCCGACTCACGGTGATGGTGGATTACCGCAGCCCCGTGCTCGGCACGCAGCACGCGAGCATGCACAAACTGCAGGATTTCAAAGAAGACATCGCGAAATGCCGAACGTTTGTTTTCCTGAAGGAGGTGAAGGCGCTGGCCCAATCGAACTTGATCAAAGGCGGCGACCTGAACAACGCAGTCGTCCTGATCGAGCGCCCTTATGCAGAAACGGAGTTGCAGGAAATTGCAGATTTGCTGGGCAAGCAAAGCCTGCATGCCCAAGCAGATGTGCCCGGGGTATTGAATACCTCGCCTTTGCGCTACCAAAACGAACCCGCTCGACACAAGCTATTGGACATCATGGGCGACTTGGCCCTCACTGGAAAGTTCATTCAAGCCCACATCCTGGCTGCTCGTCCAGGACACGCCGGCAACGTGTCGTTTGCCAAAATCTTGAAGAAAAAGATGAAAGAAGAACTCGGAAAACCCAACTTGGACACCAACCGTCCCTCCCTCTTCGACATCAACCAGATCGCAGGCATGCTGCCGCACCGGTATCCCTTCCTTCTGGTCGACAAAATTTTCGAAGTGGACGACACCAGTATTGTGGGGTGCAAAAACGTCACCGTCAACGAGCCCTTTTTCCAAGGACACTTCCCGGACAACCCGGTAATGCCTGGTGTTTTGCAAGTGGAAGCGATGGCGCAAGTCGGCGGCATTTTTGCGCTGCAAACCGTTGACGAGCCTGAGAATTACACGACGTATTTCATGAAAATCGACAACGTCAAATTCAAGCAAAAAGTCATCCCCGGCGACACCATCGTGTTCCACCTCGAACTGATTTCACCCATTCGACGAGGGCTGGTGAACATGCGGGGACGGGGCTACGTTCAAGGCAACCTAGTATCAGAGGCGGAAATGCTTGCACAGATCGTCAAAGACCGATGAGCACCCCTGCCGCACACATTTCTCCTCAGGCCTACGTCTCACCCGATGCCACCATCGGTGCCGGGACGGTGATTGAGCCGTTTGCCTTCATTGAGGGCAACGCAGTCATTGGCGCAAACTGCTGGATTGGCCCACACGCGGCCATCCACAGCCACACCACACTGGGCGATGCGTGCAAGGTGTTTTCCGGTGCCGTCGTCGGCGCCGTACCACAGGATTTGAAATTCGCGGGCGAAGCATCCACCGTCGAGATTGGGGATCGAACCGTCATTCGGGAGTGCGTCACCATCAACCGCGGCACCGAGGACCGCATGATCACCAAGGTGGGTTCGGATTGCTTGTTGATGGCCTATTGCCACCTCGCGCACGATGTGCTCATCGGCGACCACGTCATCGTTGCCAACTCGGGCAACATCGCCGGGCACGTTACCATCGAAGATTGGGCCATCGTTGAGGGCATGGTGGGAGTCCAGCAATTTGTCACCATTGGACAACACGCCTTTGTAGCGGGCGGCTCATTGGTCCGAAAGAACGTTCCGCCATTCATCAAAGCAGCGCGTGAGCCCTTGTCTTTTATCGGGGTCAACAGCATCGGATTGCGGAGACGTGGCTTCAATAACGATCAAGTCATCAACATCGAGGATATTTACCGCACGCTGTACGTACAGAACACCAACCTCTCCCAAGCGTTACGTGTGGCGGAAACCGAGTTGCCACAATCCAGCGAAAAGGACACCATCCTCGCGTTCATCCAAGCCTCCGACAAAGGCATCATCCGCGGGCCGTTCTAATGGCTGCCGCCGCGGATAGAGCTGACTTGGGGATTGCAGTGGACCTGCAAGGGGTCTCCCACACTTTCAAATCACGCCCGGTTTTTGAGCCCATATCGGTGCAATTGCAAGCGGGTAGCGAATGCCTCATCCGCGGAACCAATGGAAGCGGTAAATCCACATTGGGGCGAATCCTGTCAGGGGAGTTGACCCCTGCTACAGGAAGCGTGACCTGGTCCTACGGAGCACAACAGCTGGAAGCCGAGGCTGTCTGCACACGTAGCCAACGTGTCAGCCCAGCAACTGCGCTGCACCCCCAGTTGACCATTGAAGAACTCATCGCATTTCAAGGCCAATTTCTCCCTTGGTCTGCTCCGTCTGCAGTGCAGGGCCTCATCCAACGTGCAGGGCTTGAAAGGCACATGCATAAAGCCTACCGAGATTTGAGTTCGGGAATGCAGCAACGGGTGAAATTGGCGCTGGCCTTGGCGTCTCAAGCCGGATTGATCGTATTGGACGAACCGTGTGCGAACCTCGATGCTTCCGGTGTTGCCTGGTACCTTGAAACCGTTCAAGCAATCCGAGGAAAAACGACCTTAATCGTCTGCTCAAACGACCGGCCAGTGGATTTCATCAACCCGGATTACACCCTAAATTTGAATGTTTAAACCGATGTTTTTCAGTGTTTTAAAGTTAAATCAATCCGCTGTCTGAAACCTTTTCTTCATTCATGACGTAAGAGGAATTCGAAACTCTAATCTCGAAATTCTAATACCTCTATATCATGAAACTTCAAAAGTTTTACACCCTCACAGCTGCTGCTCTCTTGATCGGCGCTGTAGCTTCCCAAGCGCAGACTTCGAACTTCGCTACAACAGCGGGACCTTTTGACAACTTGGATCACGACTGCCTCGTCAAAGAAGCACGTGGGAACCAGGTGCTCTTGTTAAACGAAGGTGACATTGTAACCCAGTCCTTCACCGCCTGTGAAAACGGCATGGTCGAGATGGTTTACATCAGCATTAAGCAGTCAAGCAATGATGGCCAAATCAAGGCCAGCGTCCATGATTCTCGAGGCGTTGAAATCGCTGGCGGGAAGAGCAAGGTAGCTGTTGGATTCGATGGCGTTCTTACCTTCAAAGTTCCTGCAGACGTCAAGTCAGGAATGGCATATAGCTTGAAGCTCCGCACCATGGGAACGAACATCGTACTCGAAGGCCAATACGGACAATCTTCTGAAAATGACTTGCACCTGAACGGTTGGAAGCTCGACGGTAACATCACTACCGCTATCGGCATGCGCCGTGTGATCGAACGTCCTGAGTCTGCTTTGGATGCTCGCAACCCATACGGTGACAACATCAACGAGGACCGTGCAACTGAATTCCACAGCAACTTCAATGTCTACCCAAACCCATTCCGGGACGAAGTTACCGTAACATTCAAGCGCGGGTTCAAGGGTGAAACAGTCATCATGTTAACCGACTTGTCAGGCAATGTCCTCAACCGGGAAACCCGCATGAATCCTTTGCAGGGTCAAGACGTCGACTTGATTCCAACGTACAACGTACGCCCCGGTGCATACGTTCTTCGCATCATCAACGACAACCGAGTATATAACCAAACGTTGATGAAGCACTGATTAATTATATTGTTCTGTGTTCAAAAAGGGCCGCCTTCGGGCGGCCTTTTTCATACCCAGGATTTTGCTTCAACCACGCCGGATGGGGTCGAGCAAATCAAAAACGGTCTTCACCGGTGCGAACGTCATCGCAGGCACCTCGATGAATTGCGTCAACCATTCATCCATTCCACCATTCCACAGGCCCGGTCGTTCCAAAATCCGAATCGAACGTCCGTTCCAATCTTTCTGGCCTGTAAAGTACCGGCCCTGATCGGCAAATTGGAGGACATCGTATTGGGAACCATCGGCGCGCTGGACGTTGCAAGCGAGGTCCACGGGATTGAAATGGGTCCCCCCGGTCAATCCGCCTTCGGGCAACTCGGCACTTTCAACGATGCTGGGCACCTTCCGGCCGTTTGCCTGGCGAATCCAAAAAGGACCACCGCCCGGCGCACCTTCATTCAAGACCATCCCGGCCACCCGAACAGGGCGATCGAGTAAAGCAACAAGCGCATCCGCATCCGCGGTATCGCCAGCATGGGCATCAAACGGCCGCAACCAAGTTATGGTATCCTCCACCCATTGCTTCGTTCCTCGATCTGGCCTGCCCAGCAAGACATCCCGCTGGCTCGCCAACTCGGCGCACCGACCAAGCAATACCCGCTGTTCCTCATTCCGGTCGGCCATGAGCCGATGGGGAACCACGTTGTCGATGTTACGAATCAGAATGAATGGCGTCTCGATGCCCGCCAAATTCTCCAACAGGGCACCGTGTCCACCGGGACGAAAAAGCAGCGAACCGTCCGAATGCCGGGCATGGGCATCGGCGTCGACATCCCAAGCCAAGGTATCCGTGGACGGAGACTGCACCGACGTGGTGATGCGGTCACTGCCGTCCCAAATGGATTCAATTTGTGCTTGATACCGTTCAGGCACCGTAAAGTGCAGCGGCGCATTTCCTGCCAAGGCACTCCATTCCGTGGCGTGCTCCTCGAACGAAGACCGACTGACGCCCTCCTTCGCATACCAATGAAATGGGATGAGTCCCTTGGGCAAATGGCTCCAACCCGTTTCAGCATCCAGCATCCACGAACGGGCCTGAATCGCCCGTTCTGCGGGTGCCAATGCTTCCAAAGCCTCGCGCTGGTTGTTGCTCCAAAACGGAAACGCTTGGGCCTGCTGTTGCAGCGAATTCTCCAAAACCGGATCCAATGTCCGGTGCAATGCAGCGAACATCCGTGAGGCGGCCCCTGAAGCCGGTACGAACCGAGAACACTGATTCGCTGTTTGCAACACCTCAACTCCCGCAGCCCGCGCCACCTCACGATCCCCGGAGGTCAAAACATGGATGCCATCTCCCTCCGTACACGGGCGATCAACGGCAACAGCGTTACCTGCAGATTGTAATTTTTCCGATTGAGACTCCGCCTCTTGAAGGGACCAACCCCTCCGTGAAAATGCTTCCTCGTCTCGCGCCGTCCAAGCTGTCCCCATGAAACAAAAATAACGTCCATGGGATAAACAAAATGAAAGGCCGTGTTACCGTTGTGGACAGAGCGATTCGAACTGGAGCTGACGCCACGCCTCCGTATCCTGTAGGACCGACCCGGCGCCCTTCTCCTTCAGCAAATTCTGCAACACCGCAACATCGTCATCCAAACCTACCACCCGAAGGTGCGAAGCCAATCGAGCTCCAATTGCGTGCAAAGCAGCCGCGTCGCCTCGGGTCCATGCTTGCAAAAATAACTGCAACAACAACGGATAATGTTCCTGAAATCGGCACATGATGTACTGTGCCAGTTGGCTATTGCCGTGCATTTGATGCAAGAGTCGTTCGTTCATGGGAATGGACATGCTGCTGCTTACGCAAACCCCTGCCAAAAGGTTCCGCTAAGTCTCTATTTTTACCTCATATGAAAAAGCGTGTAATCGTAACGGGCGGCGCCGGGTACATCGGCTCACACACGGTGGTTGAGTTGGTCAATGCCGGGTACACCCCGATCGTGATGGATAATTTTTCCAACTCCACGAAAGAAGTCCTCGTTGGATTGCACGCCATTTTGGGATTTGAGCCCGAGGTGGAGGAGGTGGATTGTGCCGACCGGTCGGCATTGCTTGCGGCGTTTCAACGAATTGCAGAAGGTGGGCCCATTGACGGCATCATCCATTTTGCCGCCTTCAAAGCCGTTGGAGAGAGTACGCAGCTGCCGCTCAAGTACTACGCGAACAACATCGCCAGCACGGTGAACATCCTCGAAGCAGCCGAACGGCACGGCACGACCGACGTGGTCTTTTCGAGCAGTTGCACGGTCTACGGCCAACCGGAGTCCATGCCTGTGGACGAAAGCGCACCCATGCAAAGCGCCGAATCACCTTACGGTTACACCAAGCAAGCGTGCGAGCGCATCATCACCGATTTCGCGGCGAGCGGCTATCCGCTCAAGGCGGCGCTGCTGCGCTACTTCAACCCCATCGGGGCTCACCCCTCCAGTCGCATCGGCGAACTTCCGCTGGGTCATCCCAACAACCTCGTACCCTATCTCACCCAAGCCGTTGCCAAACTTCGGGATCCATTAACAGTTTTCGGAGATGATTACCCCACGCCGGACGGCACGTGCATCCGGGACTACATCCATGTGATGGACTTGGCCAAAGCGCACGTCGCAGCACTGGACTGGTTGGGCAAGCAAGCAACTGCCTGCGAAGCCTTCAACCTCGGAACAGGACAAGGCAACAGCGTGCTCGAGGTCATCCAGGCGTTTGAGCGCGCAACGGGCGTTCCGGTTCCTCACCAGATGGGCCCGCGTCGAGCCGGCGACGTCACGGCCATTTTTGCCGATGCAAGCAAGGCCCGTCGCGAACTCGGCTGGTCGTGTGCATTCAGTTTGGAGGAAGCGCTGCGCGACGCGTGGAATTGGCAACAGGCACTGGGCGCTTAGGCCCCTTCCTGATCATCCCCCTAGGCCCAACACCACAACGCAAAAACACACAGTAAACCCGAGCAAGTACCCGGTGTACACTTCGATGTGCCGGTGCACGCCCATGTGGATTCGTGCAAACCCAACCCACCCTGCGATGAACACCAGGACGCCGTTCAACGTCCACGCGGGCACCATCTGCATCGCCTGAACCGCCATGACAGTGCCGAGCACCCCACCTTGGGCGAGCATGTGCATGCTGATCTTAAACCAACGGGTAATGAGGAGTGCGATGCCAATCGAGGCCATGAGCCCCATCCACATGTCGAGGTACACCAACGGGATGAACAGCGCTGGACTCAGCACAAGCAGCGCATACGTCATGATGAAGTAGGCGAGCACAATGATGAACGGCAACGCGCGCTCTTTTCGGTTTCGGATGTCCAAGTCACTCAAATACCCCCTTCGGTGCAGCACCCAAATCGAAACGGCCGGGGCCAGCGTATTCACGAGCACCACAACCCCCATGTACATGAACACTTCCGGCAGGGCCTGTAGGTAGGGATCCAAAGCAAACACCATGACCAACGTGGCCAATGGCATCACCAACGGATGGAACACCCCGGAAATCCACTTGGCCCACATCAGCTGAGTTCTTTGCGCAAGCGCGCCACGGGAATGCCGAGTTGCTCACGGTATTTCGCCACCGTGCGTCGAGCGATGTTGTAGCCTTTGGCATTTAATACCTGCCCGAGCTTCTCGTCGCTCAAGGGCTTGCGCTTATCTTCCCCTTCAATGGCTTCTTGGAGGATCTTCTTGACCTCGCGGGAGCTCACTTCCTCGCCCGTTTCGGTCGTCAGGCTCTCACTGAAAAAGGACTTCAGCAAGAAGGTGCCGTACGGGGTCTGTACGTATTTGCTGTTCGCCACACGGGAAACCGTGCTGATGTCCATTTGAACCACGTCCGCGATGTCCTTGAGGATCATGGGGCGCAAATCCGTCTCGTCGCCAGAAAGGAAGTAGTCGTGCTGATGGTCCACGATGGCCTGCATCGTGAGGGTCAGCGTCAACTGCCGTTGGCGGATGGCATCCACAAACCACTTGGCCGAATCGATTTTTTGCTTTACGAACGTGAGGGCATCCTTCTGCTGGCTGTTGGTTTTTGCACCGCTCGCGTATGTTTCCATCATCTCCTTGTACATCGGGCTGATCCGCAGCTCGGGTGCATTGCGTTGATTCAATTGCAAGCGCAATTCGTTGTCTTCGACGGACAACAGAAAGTCGGGTACCACCTGAATGGCCGTGCCTCGAGAAGACTCCGCACCGGAGTTGCCGGGTTTGGGGTTCAGCTGCGTGATTTCGGCGAGCGCGTCCTTCAAAGCCTCCTCATCGATGTCGAGCTTTTTCTGGATGCGCTCGAAATGCTTTTTGGAAAACGATTCGAAGTGAAACTCGAGAATTTCGAGGGCGATGCGTTGCGAAATGCGCCGGGACAATTTGGCCGTCGACCTGTCCTCGGAATCGAATTTGCGCTGCAACTGCAGTTGCAAACACTCCTTCAAATCCCGTGCGCCAACGCCCGCCGGGTCCAACGTTTGCACCACAGATAGGGCTTCTTCAAGCGCTGCCCGTTCCACCACCTTTCCTTCGGTGAAGGCGAGGTCATTCACGATGCTCTCAAGGTCGCGGCGCAGGTACCCAGCTTCGTCCAAGTTGCCAATGATGTGGTCAGCCAATTCCCTGGATTCCTCCGGGACATCAAGCAAACTAAGCTGCGCATGCAGCCGTTCAAAAAAGGTCGTTCCGCCAGAAAACGGAATGGTCTTGTCCTCGACGTCCGCCCCTTGGTTTCGGGCACTCAACCGATAATCCGGCGTCTCGTCATCGAGGTAATCGTCAAAATCGAAATCGTCGAGGGCTTCGCTCTGTTCCTCTGCCGGCGCCAAATCGTCCTCGTCCCGGTCGTTTTCCGCGCCTTCTTCCAACGCCGGATTCGCCTCCAGTTCCTCTTTAATCCGCACTTCCAACTCGGTCGTCGGCAACTGCAACAGCTTCATCAACTGAATCTGCTGCGGCGAGAGCTTTTGGAGCAGTTTCTGTTGAAGGCTTTGCTTGAGCATAAAGGGCGGGTTTAAAATTCTGCGTTCTGTGGGGTGCGCGGGAATGGAATCACATCGCGGATGTTGGTCATACCCGTCACGTACATCACCAACCTTTCAAAACCCATGCCAAAACCGCTGTGCACGGCCGAACCGAAACGGCGGGTATCGAGGTACCACCACACATGGTCCTCGGGAATGTTGAATTCGGCGCACTTGGTCTGCAAGCGATCCAGTCGCTCTTCCCGCTGGCTGCCACCGATGATTTCGCCGATTCCCGGAACCAGCACATCCATGGCAGCGACGGTCTTCCCGTCATCGTTTTGGCGCATGTAGAAGGCCTTGATGGAGGCGGGGTAATCGGTGATGATGACAGGACCGTTGAAGTGCTTTTCCACCAACCATCGCTCGTGCTCACTTTGGAGGTCTACCCCCCATTCCACTGGGTATTTGAACTTTTTCTTTTTGTACGGCTTGGAACGCTGAAGCAGGTCAATGGCCTGGGTATAAGTAACGTGCTGGAATGGCGTGTCCACCACTGCCTGCAACCGAGCGCGCAGCGGCGCATCGTGGCGTTGGTCCTGCGGCAGCTGTTTCTCGGCTTGAATCTCACGGTTCTCGAGGAATTCAAGGTCTTCGTCGCAGCTGGCCAAGACATAACGGAGGATGGATTTGAGGCAATCCTCGGCCAACTTCATGTTGCTCGCCAGGTCGGCGAAAGCCACCTCCGGCTCAATCATCCAAAACTCCGCCAGGTGGCGGGACGTGTTCGAATTCTCCGCGCGGAACGTGGGCCCGAAGGTGTAGACTTGCCC
>DJYV01000119.1:0-5109 GCA_002448555.1 Flavobacteriales bacterium UBA6969 | reverse complement strand
AACGCCATGGCGCCCAACTCCGCTTCCAACTGGCCACTCACGGTCAAATTTGCGGTCTTTCCGAAGAAGTCTTCAGCAAAATCAACACTGCCGTCCTCCGCTTTGGGCACATTGTTCAGGTCCAACGTGGTCACCTGGAACATCTCGCCTGCCCCTTCGGCATCGCTGCCAGTGATAATGGGCGTGTGCATTTGAAAGAACCCTTCATCCGTGAAGAATTTGTGTACGGCGAAATTCAGCGCATGGCGAACACGGAATACCGCGCCGAACGTGCTGGTTCGGAAGCGCAGGTGGGCCTTCTCACGGAGAAACTCCATGGTGTGGCGCTTCATCTGAATAGGGAATGACTCGGGATCGGCATCGCCCAGGATCTCCAAATCCGTCACCTTCAATTCGGTCACTTGACCGCGTCCTTGGGAGGCTTCGATGACCCCCTTGGCAGCGATGGCAGCGCCCGTTGTGATTCGCTTTTTGACTGCATCTTCGGTCACTTCTCGGTCGATGACCAACTGCAAATTTCCCAAGCAAGAGCCGTCATTCAATGCAATGAATTGGTCGTTGCGAAATGTCCGCACCCAACCCTGCACCAAAACTTCCCGTCCTACCTGCGCTTCATCGCGCAAATTCACAATGCGTTCCCGTTGCATAATCCTCGAAAATTGTTCGCGTAATTAAGGTACAAAGAAACGGCACGAACTGCAGCATTCAGCCATTTCCAGACTCCACTTTTCCGTCGCGCAAGCGGACGATGCGGTGGGCGCATTCGGCGATGTCTTCTTCGTGTGTTACCAAGATGACCGTATTTCCGGCGGCTTGGATTTCACCGAAGAGGTTCATAATCTCCATCGATGTGGCGGTGTCCAAATTTCCCGTGGGCTCATCGGCTAAAATGATGGACGGCCGGTTTACCAAGGCACGTGCCACGGCCACCCGTTGCCGCTGCCCCCCACTCAATTCGTTGGGTCTGTGCACCATGCGGTCCTGCAAACCCACCATCTCCAACACCTCCTCAGCCCGCTCCAGGCGCTCACGCTTCGACAATCCAGCATAGATTAGCGGCAGCGCAACATTCTCCAATGCGCTATAACGCGGCAACAAGTTGAATGTCTGGAAGACGAATCCGATTTCGCGGTTGCGGATGTCCGCCAAGGCGTCTTCATCGAGGTTGGCAACATTTTGGCCATTGAGGTGATAGGAGCCGGCGGTCGGCGAATCCAGGCATCCCAAGACGTTCATGAGGGTGGATTTCCCGCTTCCAGAGGGGCCCATGAGCGCCACATACTCATTCACATCGATGCCGAGGTCGAGGCCATCCAGGGCGTGGACCTGTTGGGTACCGATGTGGTACGTTTTGCGCAACCCTTCGATGGAAATGAGCGTTTTCACCGTGGTAAAGTTACAGCGCGAAATGCAACGCCTCATGTTAGGTAAATCCATTTCAAGTGCGTAACCGCTACCAATAGCGCCGTATGTTTACTCAAGTCAAGCATTCAATTACCATGAAGCAGCATCTGATTGGTCTCTTTTTCCTCTGCACGCTCCTCCTCTCGTCAACCGCGGAGTTACGGGCTCAGATTATTGTCGATGAGTCCCTTACAGCACAGGAAGTTGTGGAGACGATTCTGTTGGGAGAAGGGGTAGAAATATTCAATATCACCTATTCCGGCGATCTCGACCAAATCAGCTCGTTCGATGCAAACAACTCCAATATCTTGATCCCTGAAGGCATGATTATGGCTACTGGAAGTTGTTCGAATGTCATCGGACCTAACGACTCGGGGAGCTCCACCACCGGCGGCGGCAATTTTCAGGTTAATGACCCCGATTTGGATCAGTTGTCAACGTTTAATACCAACGATGCAGCCGTGCTTGAATTCGATTTCATCCCCACCGGAGACTCCATCAACTTCAATTACAGTTTTGGCAGTGATGAGTACAATGAGTACGTCTGCGGCTCCGTCAACGATGCTTTTGGCTTTTTTCTTAGTGGACCTGGCATCAATGGTGCGTACAGCAACAATGCAATCAACCTGGCCGTTATCCCGAATACCAATGGTACTCCTGTGACCATCAACTCAGTCAATAACGGCAATGTGGGTTCAGCAGGCAGTGCAAACAATTGTGCGCAAGTCGACCCCAACTGGATGAACAACACGGCGTATTACGTGGACAATGAAAACAATGGCGACGCGAATGCCACGCAACTCGACGGATTCACAGTGGTCCTCGTTGCCGAAGCAGCGGTGCAATGCGGTCAAACCTACCACATCAAAATCGCCATCGCAGACGCCGGAGACACGGCATTCGATAGCTCGGTTTTCATCGAGGGCGGCTCGTTCTCATCCAACGCATTTGACATCACAGCGACTGCTTCAATTTCTGGCAACCAAATCTTTGGCGGGGACACCACGGTTGTGGAATCGTGCAATGACGCGGTATTCCAAGTGGTGCGACCCTTCGCTGACATTGCCGATACCCTCGACGTGACAATTTCCGGCACGGCCACCAACGGCGTCGACTACGAAACCATTGATCCTGAGGTCATCATGGAAGTAGGTGAGTTCTCATATGAAATTCCGCTAATCGTCATCCCCGATGCCGAGGTGGAAGGACCGGAAACAGTGACCATCGAATACATGTATGTCAACCTGTGTGGAGATTCCGTACTCCGCTCGGCAACTTTGATTATTGCTGACTTCGAGCCGACGCAACTGCAATACGATAACCCCGTAGGCATCTGCAACGGGGAGGCCATCCTCGAAGTGGAGACCATCGGCGGATACGGCCCATTTGACTTTTTGTGGAGCACCGGAGATACCGATACCTTGGCCGTGAATGTCATCGAAACAGATGACCCGGGAGCGGCACAGATTACGGTCACGGACGTCTGCGGCAATGAGCAAACGGCGACCATTACCTATACGATGCCCCCTGAGCTGGTCATCTACGGTGAACAGACCGACAGCCCGCTGTGTCCTGGAGATGCAACGGTACTCGAGGCTGGCATCAGCACCGGAGTTGGCCCATTCACCTACGACTGGTCCAGCGGAGGTGACGGCACCACCGAAACGGTCAATTTCGACGCCTCCCAGATCGTCACCCTGACGGTCACGGATGCTTGCGGAATCCAGGACAGTTTTGATGTGGAAGTGGAATACCCCGTTTGGGACCCCATCACGGGCAACGACCCAGAAGTATGCTTGGGCATCCAAGGAGACTTAAACCTAACGGGCGGGGTTGGTGAAGCGGATTTCGCCGGCAATTGGGTCGGCCAGTACGAGTTCTACACTTGGCAGTACTCCAATTACGATGCCTCAGGCAACCCGCAAGACTCGGCCTTTGTCCTCGTCGATGACGTACTGGATTCACTGGCAACATTCATTGGTCCATCCGGCAATTTCCAAGCAGGACTGACGCAGGGCGATATGGAGATTTATGTCATCGACCAGTGCGGAGCCGAAGGCACCTTCAACGTTTCGGTCATTGCCTGCGATACTGAGATCCCCAACGTGTTCTCTCCCAATGGCGATTCCATGAACGACTTCTTCCGCATTCCGGGCATCGAAGGGTTCCCGAACTCGAAGCTGGAGATTTACAACCGGTGGGGCAATGTCATCTACCAAAGCAACGACTATGGAGGCGGCTGGGATGGACGAATCAACAACGAACCCGTTGCCGACGGAACCTACTATTACATCCTGCGCCGCTCGGATGGTGAGAATTTCCACGGGGGCCTGACGATTACACGGCAGCGGCGTTGATGCCAAAATAGATTGAAGAAAAAAGCCCCAGAAGCGGGGCTTTTTCTTTTGTGGGCGATGAGAGACTCGAACTCCCGACCCCCTCGGTGTAAACGAGGTGCTCTAAACCAACTGAGCTAATCGCCCGAATGGGGCGCAAAGATAGATGAAATAACGCATATCCAACGCTGTACTTTTGACAAAGTGAAATCCAACGCCGTCTTCCGCATTACCTCGTTTGTTCGTTGGCTTTTGTCAAGCCGAAGTTGGCGCTCCGTCCACAGCCCCTGGCTGTTCACCCTGTTGACAAGCATGCGCGACACGAAATTCCATTATGCGGACATCGAAACCCTGCGTTCTGAACTCAAAACCAGCACGGAAGTCTTGCCCGTGGTGGATTACGGCGCGGGTTCTACCGGCAACACTTCGACCGTCTCCGGCATTGCACGGCGTTCGTTGAAGCGCCCCAAACACGCCCGCGCTCTTGCCGCATTGGCGGCACACCTGCCAAGCCAGGCAGCCCTCGAACTTGGCACATCCTTGGGCCTCACTTCTGCCTACTTAGCCCGCCACACGGGAGTGCTCACCACAGTGGAAGGCAACCCGCACATTCAAGCACTGGCCCAGTCCCATTGGGCCAAGCTGGGTGCCGCGAACATCCGGTCTTTTTCTGGAGAATTCGATGCGACATGGGAGGCATTCGCCGACCGAGACTACGACCTGATTTTCATCGATGGCAACCACCGGGGGGAAGCTCTGATTCGCTACGTCGAAAAGAGCCTGCCTTTGCTTCACCCGGATGGCGTCATCGTGTGCGACGACATCCATTGGTCGCCCGACATGGAGGCCGCTTGGGAACACCTTCGGTCCATGCCGGAATGGACCTTGCAAATGGATGCGTTCGAATGGGGCCTCTTGACGCGCAATCAAGCACTCAAACGCGAGCACGTGCGCATTCGATTCTGAAGGGCGTACCGTAGCTTTACGGCATGCCAAGGCAGCAAGCGGAACGAGCTAACCGGACGTGGCTAACAGCGGTATTGGGTGCCTACATCCTGATGCAATTCAGCTGGTGGGCCTACCTATTGATTCAGCAACACCACACCATTGATGAGCTGGAGGGCACTTCCAATGCGGCACGGTACACGCTGATGATCCTCGGGGAAGGCAGTGTATTCTTGGGACTGCTCAGTTTGGGGTTCGTGGCGATCTGGCGAGGCATTCGCAAGGAGCGGGCGCAGGCGCAGAAAGAGCGGCACCTCCTGCTCGCGGTTACCCACGAATTGAAGACGCCCATCGCCGGCACGCAACTGGCCATCGACTCCCTCAAACGCCACGAATGGGACGAAGCCACCAAACGCGAACTATA
>DJYV01000095.1:4410-19938 GCA_002448555.1 Flavobacteriales bacterium UBA6969 | reverse complement strand
AGGATGACGCCGTTAGCGCCGCGCGAACCGTAAATGCCAGTAGCTGCAGCGTCCTTGAGGATCTCAACGGATTCGATGTCATTGGGATTGATGGCGGCCAGAGGATTGTTGTTGAGGGCGCCGCTGTTGCCGCGGAGAAAATACTCTTGAGTGATGGGGATGCCATCGACAACGTAAAGCGGATCACCTGCTGCTGATACGGAGGCCACCCCACGCACACGAATGAGTGAAGGTGCGCCGGCAACACCCGATGATTGACTGACCTGAACACCCGCTGCTTGTCCTTGAAGTGCTGCCTCGAATGACGGCGTTTGAACCCCTGTGATTTGCTTGGAATCGACCTTGACAATGCTGCCCGTGACTTCCTTTTTGCGCTGAACGCCGTAGCCCACAACTACGACGTCTTCAATTAACACCGCATCGTCTGCGAGGGAGACGTTCATGGTCTGGTCTTCGGTACCCATGGTTACCTCCTTGGTTTGGCTGATGTAGCCGATGTAGGAGAATTGGACCGTGTGGGTGCCCGGTGACAGACTCAAAACATATGCACCGTCAGCGTCTGCGAATTGGCCGTTGGTGCCATCGGCAACGACGGATGCGCCGGGAAGTGTATTGCCTTGAGCATCTGAAATCGTACCGCGTAGGGACTGGGCCTGTAGCGTGCAGTACATGCCGAGAGCGGCAATCAGCGTAAGGGTGGATTTGGTCATCAGAACTGGTTTAGTGGATCGAAGGTAAGGTGTGGAAGGTGTATTTTCAACACGAAGTGCTTCGGTAGTTGTCAACGGTTGTTCGAAAGCACCACGAGGGCATTGAACTGTTGCTTTTCTGAACGGACCTGTACAGTGTACACGCCTTCCGATAACGTGTTGTTAACGAATTGGATAACATGTCCTTGGTGCTGGGAAGCAAGTGAGAATCCAGCAGTCACCTCGCGGGCATTCAGGTCAAAGATTTGCACAGAATTCATGTCCACATTTTCGGGAAATTCAATGGCAAACAGTCCCGCAGAGGGATTGGGATACGCAACGGCATTTGACCGAACAAGGGTGGGCTCAGCGATGGCAGAGGGAAAATCCACAGGTTGGTCCACGTACACGTGGTATTCGCCAGGGGCAAACGACATGAAGGCGCTTACATCGGTTACCTCAATCGCCTCGCCTGTGAAGTAATCGTACCACGTCCCTGTGTGCTGGAATCCGGGAATCATACTGAGATTACTTACGCGGAAATTGGCGACAACCACGGCGTCCATGCTGCTGCCGTTGAGGTGCAGGCGCTTGCCATAGCCGCCAACATCCCAGTTGTAATTGGTGCCTTGGAAGGGGTTGGGGTAGTCCATTTTGAGCTGGCACAGGCCGGCAATGACTTGGTGAATGCGGTACCGATTGGGGTTGTCGCGGTAATCCCAGCGCACGGGTTTGGCTTCCGTACGGCATTCATCGCTGATGGTCACGCCGTCACTGCAGGTGTTGATGCTATAATCGTACCCGAGTTCTTCAAATTGCCAGAGCAGCTTGGGACCGGGCAGCAGAATGTTGAAGCATTGAATGGCTTCTTGGCGCGCAAGGGCTGTGTTGAGATCGGTCACTTGGTAGGAGCCTTCACTGTTGCCGTATTGCAAAGCCTTGTACATCAGGCGTTCTTCGTCATGGCTCTCGGGGTAGGAGACGACGCCCGGGTTGGACATGCCTTGGTTTTGGTAGCTCGCCCACCCAAAATCGGAAGGGTACCCCATGGACGCTTCATTGTAATCTTGGGTCACATTTGCCCACACCATGAAGCCGTCGTTGACCAGGGTTTGGTTTTCGGATAGGTCCACCCAGTGTTCCAAAATCATGTAGATGTCGGATGCATCTTGCCAGAGGTGGTTGGCGTATTCATTGAGCAAGTTGATGCGGGCTTGGTCGTAGCTCCATACGTTGCCTGGGGTTTGAGTCATGCCTTTGGAAAAGTCGAGGCGGTAGCCGTCGATGTGGTATTCATCAACCCAATATTTCAATGCGCGTTTCATGAAATACTTAGTGGCTGGACTGTCGTGGTTCCAATCGAAGAACCACGTCTCTGGGCTCGGTGACACCTCGTTGAACCAGGGGTTGTTTGCCGCAGGTTGGAACGACTCGTCGTTCCAGTACATTTTCAAAAAAGGGTTGGGGTAATCAGCGTGATTGAGCACCACATCGAGGAGCACAGCAATGCCTCGCTCGTGGCAGGCATTGACCAGTTCCTTGAAGGCTGATTTGTCTCCGTAAGCCTTGTCGAGGGCGAGGTAGAAGGTGGGGTTGTATCCCCAGCTGTCGTTGCCGTTGAATTCATTGACAGGCATGAATTCAATTGCATTGATGCCCAAGCGATCAAGGTAATCCAAGGTGTCGAGGATGGTCTGGTAGTTGCGCTCGTCCGTGAAATCGCGCACCAGCAATTCGTAAATCACCAATGAAGATTTGGCGGGTCGTTCAAAGTCCTGATCGGTCCAATCAAAGGCAGGTGCACCGGGTTGAAAGACGGATACCGGCGTATTTTCGGTCAGCATATTCGGAAATGCTGACATGTCGGGGTACGTCTCCTCGGGAATCCATTGGTCGTTCCAGGGGTCGAGAACCAACTCCGTATAGGGATCCGCTACGCGCATGTCATCTGGCATGATGT
Source organism: Flavobacteriales bacterium UBA6969 (assembly GCA_002448555.1). Classification (GTDB taxonomy): domain Bacteria; phylum Bacteroidota; class Bacteroidia; order Flavobacteriales_D; family Sanyastnellaceae; genus UA16. The sequence continues at coordinate 17,289 of DJYV01000095.1, read as the reverse complement.
GGTAATGGAAACGGTATTCGGTACCGGCTTCCAGTCCATCAATTTCAATCCAGTGCTTGTTGCCATCTGGGGTTTGGGTCATGAGGTAATCGAAACTCAATTGCCAGTCGTTGAAGTCACCTACCACGAAAACGAATTCCTTGCCCGGTGCGTGCAGCTGTAAGAAGGTGCTCGTGCTCGATGGGTAATGAATCCCGTCCTCTGAACCCGCGGGTGGCCATCCGGTGATGGGGGAATCGGGCAACACGGCAATGCTTGCTTCATCCGACGCGGAACCCGCATCGTTCGTGCCCACTAAGGCGATGTTGAATTGTCCGGAATCGTTGGCTTCGAAATCGTATGACAGGGATGTGCCCGAAACGGTGGTGACTACCTCTCCGTTGATCTCCAAGCTGAGTTCGCAGGATTCGCTGGCTTGGCCGAGGATGGTGTAGGTGTCCCCGAGGTCGAGTACCGCGTATCCGTTTTCCGGAGTCTGCAACGATGTGCTGAACGATCCGCTACTGACTTCGTAAAAAATGTCGGAACCGTCTGCATTTCGTCCCACTAGGGTGCCGCTGCTGTTGCGGAAGACCATGGCCAAACTTTCAACGGTTTCGCCTTCGTCGAGTTGGTAGTAGTCGCTGATGGTCAACCCATTGAAATCAAAGGTGTGGATTCCGTTGCCTTCCGGGTTCAGCAAGGCCAACGGATCGGACGTCCCCCAGGCGGTCTGCACGTTTTGCCAATCGCTCGGTCCGCTCGAATTGCTCGTGATGACTCCGGTGTGGATGTAGACGGGAATGACCCCTTGCAATTCACCATTCCCCAATGCGCTGTTGTAGTACAATGTGACTTGATCGTCCACGGTCGGGAAGGCGGGTTCGGTCCACACAACTTGTCCGTGCAGCAAGCTTGGAATTAGGATGCACAATGAGATGTAAAAACAGCTATTGAATGGGCGGTGCGTGTTCATCGCAGAAGGATTTTATGGGTTATTGTACTGGCAGGGGCTTCGGTGGTAAGCAGGTAGAGGCCTGCCGCGTATCCATTGATTGAAATGGCTACGCTTGGGAATTCTCCTACCACGTGTCCGTTCATGTCGCGCAAGGTGGCGTGAGCAGCAGGAGGGAGGGAAACCAAACACGGTTGGTTGCACAGGGTTGGGATCGCCTCGGAGGGGTTGATTTGATCGCCGAGATGCACCGCGGTCCCATTGGCGTCGTTGGGCGTTGGTGGGTTGGAGGAGTTGGGGTTGAACCACACCCATTCCGGCGCACCGTCGGTAATGCGGCCATAACTGAAATCACCGAGAGCATCGGTCCATTCAATCGCGTCAACAGCCCGCCAAATTTCATCATCCTGGGTGAAGAGGTACACTTCATCTTCGCCGCCAGCCAGGGTGAAATTGGTGTGCATCGGACCAGCCTCCGTGTTGTCGTCACACCAGATGAGCAAGTGCTGCCCGGGTTCCAACGTGACGCTTGGAAGCGGCCATCGCCAGGGTTCCATGCGCCGGTTGCTGAGGTACATTCCGTTGCAATTGTAGGGTGCGTCTCCAGCGTTGATGAGCTCGACCCAATCTCCATCGTATCCGTTTTCATCCGTGGCGAAACCGTCGTTGATGGGCATCACTTCGTTGATTCGGATGGGGCGGTCGGCAAATGTGCTCCAGATCCGGGTCATCGCACAGGGCGAATGGTGGATGGTACCAGCAGGGTCCGTGATTGCGGCCTGCCAGAAGACGTCTTCCGCGCCGTTGAGCGGGACGATGTGTGTCCAGCCATGTCCGTGCAATCCACCACCTGCGGGATCGAGCGCAACGGTTTCTACGCTGCCGTCCCGATCGATGGTCGCTTCCACGTTCCAACCGGTCGGTTCGGTCAATTCGTGTGCCCAGCATTCGATGCGCAGCGAATCATTGAAGACCGGTCCTTCTGCCCAGCACTGCATGATTGGAACGACGGCGGTCGGGATGGGGTCGGACTGGATGTCGGCCCAAAAAATCCGAGAATTCGCATAGTCCAGCGGAGAATGTGCCACGTGGTTGCCCCAGGCATCCGTGATGGAATTTTCGAAATCCGTCGCATCAAAACCGTAGCTCTGCGGGTAGTACGTGTCTTCCTGCACCGCGACGCTCAACAGGTCAACCAACCATGTTCCACGCGCTTCGACCCAATCGGCGGTGTAGTAGGTATCCATCCACCAATGGATGTACCATGTAAATCGGTCGCGGTACGACTCCACTTCCAAGAGGCGGGTGTACAGCGCACGGTCGTTTTCGGTCGTCCAACTGTAAATGTCCTGGTCGGTCCACTCGCCAAACCACTGAATGCCTGCGGTGTTGTCCATGTCGTACGGGATGTACATCAGCCGTCCGTCCATGGTGCGCTCATACAGGTAGAAGTTGTTTTTGTTGCCGATGTAATTGTCCCAGTGGCCAAATAGGATTTCACCTGCAGCCGCTTTGAGGTAGGCGTCCACATCAAAAATTGCTTCCAACGCACATGGCAGCTCGTCCAAGGGCGAATTGTTCAGTACATCGATGAACTCCGCGAGGCTGCTGTAATCGTCATTGACCTGGTTCGTTTTCAACTCGTAGACGCGTTGGTCGGACCAGCTAGGTGTGAATTTGTAGGCGTCCGGGTTGTCGCTCACAAAAGCGAGGTTGGCCGGATACGTGCATTTCCACAAGTTGCCGTGTGCGTGGTTGAACCGCTTTTCCAACCATTCGCCATCGATGTGCTCCGTGTTGGAATACAGCCCGAAGTAGTCGCCGTTGATGAAGAGCTTGACGTGGGTACTGCGGGAGACGGGAACACCGGCGTCACGCAGGCATTCCCAAGCCAGCCGAGCGCGCACGGCGCTTGGGTCGTTGTGCTCCCCGTTGAGGTTCATCTTTTTCAATCCTTCCCAAGTTTGATTGGGATCGAATGTGTTGAAGGAGATTTTGTACGACTTCTTGGGGGCGGCGCGCGATGTATTACCGCGCAGGCGAAAACCGACGTTTTCTATGGTATCCGTCCCGAGGGGGCTGACGTACACAAACACTGCGGGGTGCTCGACGTTGGAGTACCAGTTTTCTTGTTCAAGCATCCAATCCAATTGATCACACGTCACGTGGACCTCCGGTAAGGCTTCGCTTTGATAGGCTGTGCCGTCCAGGGGATGCCAGTTGATTCCAATGTCCTGAGCGGACACAGCTGCAGCGCCACATAGGCCAAGCAACACACCAAGCCACTGTTGCGTGCGTTTATGCATTTTCAATCTGATCGGGATTGAAGCTGAACAGCTGAGCAGGCTTGTGCATGACGCCTTGTTGCTTCTCGTCGAGTGGAACCACGTGGCTCATCTTCTTGATGTTTTTCCGGAAATTCCGCTTGTCGAACTTTTTGTCCAGCACGGTTTCATACAGGTCTTGGAGCTGGCTTAAGGTGAATTTCTTCGGGAGCAATTCAAAACTGATGTGGTGGGTTTCCAATTGGGTTTGGAGCGCTTCGATGGCTCCGTTTAAAATGCTGTTGTGGTCAAATGCGAGGGGGCCGACTTCGTTGATATCGACCCAGCTCACCCCACCCGCGAAAGAGGCGGGTTGCGGAGAATGGTCATGGAGGCTCACGAGTCCGAAGTAGCCAACCGTAATGACGCGCTGATCGGGCATTGTACGCACCGATCGAAGCCATGCTCTGTCCTTGTGGTCTTTCACGCGGTCGGGGTCACCATAGGCATGGAATTGTTTCAAATACACGCCATTGACTTGGGTCAGCTCGAACAACACCCGCTCGGCGGCTGCTTCCAGCCCTTCATCTATCAGGATCAGGTCGCCCGGAAGCTGGGACATGGGACGTCCCTGTGCATGGGCATAAGTGTCTTCTTTTTGATTGATCAACAGGACCTTAAGGCCGTCGTCGTCGTACCCGAAAAGAACACAATCGACGGAAAGGTGCAAGGACTCATTTGGTTGCATAGTGTCAAAAGTACAATAAACCCAACTGGGAATAAAAGTGTATTTTCAACACTTAGGTTGGGATTGTGTTATTTCAGGTGTTAACTTCGCGTCCGTTCCGCACAAATCCGGAACACCTGATTAGAGCATTCAAATGAAGAAAATTGCGGTTTTAACATCGGGCGGCGATTCACCAGGAATGAATGCTGCTATTCGCGCAGTGGTGCGGACAGCAGTTTACCATGGATGTGAGGCGGTGGGTGTTTTCCAAGGGTATCAAGGATTGATTGATGGCGACTTCAAGCGGCTGCATGTGCGTTCGGTTGCCAAGATCCTCGGTCGAGGCGGCACCATCTTGAAGTCTGCTCGTTGTGAAGCATTTAGAACTGAGGAGGGCCGCCGCATGGCGCACCAAGCGTTGCTCGAGAATAAAGTGGATGCGTTGGTGGTCATTGGAGGAAACGGTACGTTCACAGGGGCCATGCTGTTGACAAGAGAAACGGGCTTCCCCATCATCGGCTTGCCGGGAACCATTGACAATGATTTGTCCGGTACGGATTTCACCATCGGCTTTGACACGGCGACGAACACGGTTGTAGAGGCGGTCGACAAAATCCGCGACACGGCCGATAGCCACAATCGGTTGTTTTTTGTTGAGGTCATGGGTCGAGACAGTGGCTTTATTGCATTGAATACAGGCATTGCGACAGGTGCTGTGGCGGTGATGACACCTGAATCGGGATTGTCCATTCAAGACTTGGTAGACATTCTCAACTTGGGCCAAGCATCGAATAAGACGTCGAGCATTGTCATTGTCGCAGAAGGTCACCCGGAAGGCGGAGCATTTGAAATTGCAACCAAGGTGCATGCCATTGACAACAAGTACGAGACACGTGTCACCGTTCTGGGGCACTTGCAACGCGGCGGGGATCCCAGTTGTGCGGACCGCGTGTTGGCATCGCGCATGGGTGTGGCAGCTGTCGAAGGATTGCTCTCCGGTAAAAAGTCCGTCATGGCGGGGGGGGTGAACGACCAATTGGTGTACTACCCGTTCGAAGAAGCTGTGGTCAACAAAACGGCTACCTTGGAAGACGAGGTCCGCATTGCAAAAATACTCTCCATCTAACCGAATAGAATTTAACCCTACTATGAAGAAAATTGCCATCAACGGTTTTGGCCGAATCGGCCGTCTGGCCTTCCGTCAAATGTTGGACCGCAGCGACCTGAAAGTTGTTGCCATTAATGACTTGACCGATGTCGACACCCTTGCGCACTTGCTGAAGTTTGATAGCATCCACGGACGATTTAACGGAACGGTTGAAGTCGCCGGTGGAAACCTGGTTGTCAACGGTTCGACCATCAACATCTCGGCTGAGCGCGATCCGGCGAACCTCCCATGGGGCTCCCTCGGCGTCGACGTGGTTGTGGAATCGACTGGTGTGTTTACGAGCAAGGAGAAGGCGGGCTTGCACCTCGAAGCTGGTGCAGGCAAGGTGGTCATCTCTGCACCTGCGAAGGGTGAACTCAAGACCGTGGTTTTGGGTGTGAACGACGACATTTTGACCGCCGACGACCGCATTGTTTCCAATGCCTCATGCACTACGAATTGCTTGGCGCCGATGGCCAAGGTTTTGGACGATGAGTTTGGCGTAGAGCATGGTTTGATCACCACCATCCACGCCTACACAGCAGACCAGCGCATTCAGGATGCACCACACAAGGACTTGCGCCGAGCGCGGGCCGCTGCATTGAGCATGATTCCGACGTCAACCGGTGCGGCTAAGGCGGTGGGATTGGTATTGCCGCAGTTGGCCGGAAAGTTGGATGGCCTTGCTGTGCGTGTTCCCACACCCACGGGTTCGGTCACGGACCTGACAGTGATTCTCAAGCAGGAAGTCACTGCAGAGCACGTCAATGCTGCAATGCAGCGCGCCTCAACAGGCGCGATGAAAGGGGTGCTCGAATACTCAACGGATCCGCTCGTTTCGGTGGACATCGTCGGCAACCCACACAGCTGCATCTTCGACTCAGGTCTGACGAAGGCGATGGGCAAGACGGTCAAAGTTTTTGGCTGGTACGACAATGAGGCCGGCTATGCCACTCGTGTGGCGGACTTGGTAGAGCGACTGTAATCTTTCAGACTAAACCCTTCGGTTTTGAAAATCTTAATAGCAGATAGCGGTTCCACCAAATGCGACTGGATGGTGATCGATGAGCAGGGGAATGCCCTGTCAGAATTTCACACCATGGGATTCAATCCCTATTTCCACAATGCGGACTTGGTGGAGTCTAAAATGCACGAATCCAATGAGGCGATGGCCCTCGCACCTGACGTGTCGAAGGTGTACTTCTATGGAGCCGGTAGCAGCTCGGAAGCGTTGTGTGCCATCATTCGGGAAGGATTGGAACGCGTTTTTACCGCCGCAGATGTGCACGTTGGGCATGACCTCGACGGGGCTGCATACAGCACGTATGCTGGGGCCCCGGCAATTACATGCATCATCGGTACAGGCTCGAACTCTTGCTATTTCGATGGGAAGGTGACTTCCGAAAAGGTTCCCGCGTTGGCGTACATTCTCGGTGATGAGGCCAGCGGTTCGTGGTTCGGTAAGCGTTTGTTGGCCCTCCACCTCTACCACAAATTGGATCCAACCGTGGATGCGGACTTTGTGAGCACTTTTGGTTTCAGCAAAGACGAGATTGTCAATCGGGTGTACAAGGAACCGAACGCCAACGTATTCTTGGCATCTTTCATGACTTTCATTGGTCGTCACCAAGAGGTGCCGCAGATTATCTCCTTGCTCGAGGAAGGATTCCAAGCCTTCATCGACGTGCACGTCAAGTGCTACCCCAATTACCGTGAAGTCCCGGTCCACTTTGTCGGTTCCGTCGCATACCATTTTCAGCATGTGCTCCGCCATGTCTGCGAGCGAGAAGGTATCGAGGTTGGGCACATCATCAAGCGTCCAATTGATGGCTTGGCGGACTACCATGTCAAGTACATTTTGAACGATTGACCAATGAGGGACATTCGCGCGTGCATTTTCGATTTAGATGGTGTGATTGTCGATACGGCATCCCATCACTTTGTTGCATGGCGTCGCCTGGCCGATGAGCTCGGTGTTCCCTTTTCATCGGAAGACAATGAAGCCCTGAAAGGGGTATCAAGGGTGGATAGCCTCGAGTACATCCTAAACAAAGGGGGATTGGTGCTGGATCCGGCGACCAAGGTGCGCCTGATGGACCGCAAAAACGCCCACTACCTTGAGCTTGCGGGTAAGACTTCGCCAGCAGATGCGCTGCCAGGCGTTGTGGAATTGATTGACAGCCTGAAGGAGCAGGGCTTGAAAGTGGCCTTAGGATCTTCGTCAAAAAACGCCGAAATGATTCTGACTCGGTTGAATTTGATTGATCGCTTTGACGCGTTGGTCGATGGCAACCACATCACCCTCTCGAAGCCCGATCCGGAGGTATTCATTAGTGGAGCGAAAGCCTTGGACATCGCGCCTGAGCATTGCCTTGTATTTGAAGATGCGCAGTCGGGCATCGATGCCGCTAACGCAGGCGGATTCCCGGTCATCGGAATTGGAAGCGCTGAGGCACTGACGAAGGCCGCAGCCGTAATTCCCGGGTTTGGCGACTACACATGGGACAGCATCTGTGCCCTTTTGTAACCAGCAATCGATTGACATGGCAAGGACGGTAGACCATTGGGAATTGGGACTCGCCTCGTGGGATCCAGCATGGGTTCAAGGCTTCGAGTCCATATTGTCCATCGGAAACGGGCGAATCGGCCAACGGGCCAACTTTGAAGAGGCCTACTCCGGTGGTTCGCTGCAAGGTTCGTACCTCGCAGGCGTTTATTACCCGGACAAGACGAAAGTGGGGTGGTGGAAAAACGGATATCCCGAGTACTTCGCCAAGGTGTTGAATTCCACGAATTGGATTGGCATCGATGTGAAAGTGGATGGGGAGCCCTTGGACTTGGCCCAAGCCCAATCCGTGGACCAATTCGTTTGGGGGCTGAACATGAAGGATGGGATCCTGAAGCGCAGCTTTTCGTGCACCATGCAGAATGGCGCTACCATTCAAGTTATAGCGGAACGATTCTGTTCCATGCACAATACCGAATTGGGCTGCCTTCGGTACCGCGTGGAGGCTGGTGGCCACCTCGTTGAAGTCATGCCATACCTCGACGCAGGTGTGACCAATGCGGATTCCAATTGGAACGATGCCTTCTGGTCCATTCACGAGGTAAAGCACCAAAAGCCCGGAAAAGCGTGCGTTCGGACAGAAACGAACAAAACCCATTTCGGTGCGGCATTTGCGATGAACGCGTTGGCCCACGTATCGGATTCTTCGGGGAAGCGTGAACTAACGCACTCTCACTTGGAGTCCGACACCTCGCGGGTGGGCATTGGGTTTCAGGCACAGTTGTCAAGTGGAGAGATCCTGACCCTCGAAAAGTATGTAGGCATATGCACCACCCTCCAGCATGAAGCGCAGAAGTTGATCGGCGCAGCTTCAGCACACAGTGATGCAGCCGCTACGTCCGGTTGGGAATCAATCGTTGAAAGTCACCAAGAAGCGTGGGCACGCATTTGGAGCCAAGCGGACATCGAGATTACCGGAGATGTGGCTTCGCAGCAAGCAATCCGCTTCAACATTTTTCACCTGAATCAGACCTACCGCGGCGATGATGCTCGATTGAACATCGGACCCAAAGGCTTTACCGGTGAGAAATATGGTGGTGCCAGTTATTGGGACACCGAAGCCTACTGCATCCCATTTTACCTCGCAGGTCATCCTGAACACGTCGCGCGTCAGTTGTTGGTCTACCGCTTCAATCATTTGGAAAAGGCCATCGAGAATGCTGAAAAATTAGGCTTCTCGGACGGAGCGGCGTTGTATCCCATGGTCACCATGAATGGGGAGGAATGCCACAACGAGTGGGAAATTACGTTCGAGGAAATCCATCGCAACGGTGCGATGTCGTATGCCATTTGGAATTACGTCAACTACACCGGCGACCGGGATTACCTCAGAACGCACGGTTTCGCGGTCTTGCTCGGTGTAGCCCGGTTTTGGAAACAACGGGTGCAATGGTCAGCCGATAAGAACGCTTACGTCATCTTGGGCGTAACCGGTCCTAATGAATACGAGAACAACGTCAACAACAATTGGTACACCAATTACCTTGCGGCGTGGTGCATGCGGTATGCGCTGGAAGTGGCCCAATGGCTCAAATTGGAGCATCCGAGTGACTGGTCCAGGTTGACGGCGGAATACATGATTTCGGAAGCATCGACGTTTGAGGCGTGGTCCCAGATTCCCGACCAAATGTACCTGCCGCAACTGGAAGGTACTGAGGTCCGATTGCAGCAAGACGGCTTTATGGACAAGGAGCAACTTTCGGTCGATGATTTGAGCGAGGAGCAACGTCCAATCAACCAGAAATGGAGTTGGGATCGGATCTTGCGTTCCATCTTCATTAAGCAGGCCGATGTGCTGCAAGGGCTCTACTTCTTTTGGGATGATTTTTCGCTGGAAACCCACCGCGCGAATTACGAATTCTACGAGCCGAAAACGGTTCACGAATCGAGCCTTTCACCGTGTGTTCACTCCATCATTGCTTCACGCTTAGATCGGATGGATGATGCGTACAAGCACTACCTCCGGACGTCGCGCCTGGACCTCGATGACTACAACAAAGAAGTGCACGAAGGCCTCCACATCACTTCAATGGCCGGAACGTGGTTGTCTGTCGTTGAAGGGTTTGGAGGCTTTGATGTCAAAGATGGAATACCCCATTTCAATGGAAAACTTCCAACAGATTGGCAGTGCCTGCGTTTTAAAATCAACTTCCGAAATCGATTACTGGACGTGGTTGTGTCGGAGGAAGGAACCAGTGTTGCATTGAATGCCGGTCAGCCGATTGACGTGAAAGTCAATCGTCAAGTAAAGCGATTGGACGCGCAGGGGCACTAAAGCCATAGCCTCATTCGGGATCGGAGAGGCCCCAAGCGCTGTTGGCCGCCCCGGGGGTACCTCCAAACACCAAGGAAAAGCTCCATGAATCCGCAGCGTCGTTGGCCAGGCCGACGTCGAACCATTCCAAACTCGGACCTTGGCCATCCGGTGCTGTGGACCATCCGTCATCGTCTTCGTATGCTACGGCAATCTGGATGGCGGCATCCGGAGAACGGAGTTCAACGGTCTCGCCCGTGTTGTTGAGGCCTTCACCGCTGTTCCACTCAGCACAGTGTGCGCCAACGGGCAATACCGTTAACAGTGAATCCAAGTTGCGGGCAACCGTGAAGAATCCGAGGCCGGGAATGGTGTCGTTGGTTTGGAAAGTCAGGGCCACGGCATTGGCCAATTGCCAGCCTTCGAGCGCGACCGATTCGGCGTTGGGATTGTAGAGTTCTAGAAATTCCCAGTCGCTGTCGTTTCCTTGAGCGGAATTGGGGTTGTAATGAATCTCTGACACGTGCAATTGGTGGTAGGAGGTGTTCGGAATTTCGCAGCTATCGCCATAGTGAACCAGCAGGGTCAATAAATCTTGCAAATCGACGCTTTGATCGTTGTTCAAGTCACCCGTGCACTGTGCGTGTAGCGAATGCGTCGTGGCCAGGATTGCGAGGGCGGCCAACCCCATAACGTTTCTCCTCATGCGTTCTGTTTTGTGGGAACAAATCAAGAACAGGCGGAGGTAGCTGTTTTCAAGACCTCATTGGCGGGAGTTGGTTTTTTGCAGGCGGCTTCAGGCGTTGAGCTCCACCGAGACGGGGCAGTGATCTGAGCCGAATACTGCGGTGTGGATGGCGGGGTTGTGGATGCTGGAAGTCAGTCGCTCGCTCACGAGCACGTAATCCAATCGCCATCCGACGTTTTTCTCACGGGCACCACCCCGGTAACTCCACCAGGAATAACCAATTTGATTGGGATTCGCGTCCCTCCATGTATCGCGCAGGTTCGCCTGTTCGAGCAACGTGCCCATGCCATCAATCTCGTCCTGGGTGTACCCTGGAGTTTTGTTGTAATTGGCATCGGGCCGGGCGAGATCAATGGCGTTGTGGGCCACGTTGAGATCCCCGGTTACCACGACGGGCTTTCGCGCATCGAGTCGTTGGATGTATTCGAGAAAAGCCTGATCCCATTGCTTGCGAAACGGTAGCCGCTTGAGGCCAGACGAAGAATTTGGCGTGTACACCGTAACGAAAAAGAAGGTTTCGAATTCTGCACACAACACACGGCCCTCTTGGTCCAATTCTTCTATCCCAATTCCAGCTTGGACAGAGAGGGGAGTGGTTTTGGTCAAAATGGCGGTTCCTGAGTATCCTTTCTTGACGGCTGAGCTGGAATACACCTCATACCCTGCCGTGCCATCGAGGCCAAAAAGCGCTTCTCGAACTTGGTCGTCCTGCGCCTTGGTCTCCTGAAGCCCTAACACGTCGGGGTCCAACGCCTTGAGAATCTCCCCAAAATCTTTCTTCACCACGGCACGGATTCCATTGACGTTCCACGAATACAGTTTCATGCGGGCGGGATTTTATCGGTCCGGGTGGACCAAAATTGGATGTGTCGCAGCATTTCCGTGAGGTTGCCCTCTGCAATGGGCACGCCGTATTCCATCAGGTGCGCGAGGTACGTTTGGTGATCGCCAAATTCCCGGGCCTGTTCCATGTTGATGAAATGCTGTTCATCTGGGCACGGATTGATGTGAGAAAGGATGTAGCTATCGCGCTCTGCGCAGTAACCAATAGCGCACATGCCATCGAGGTCGTGTCCGAGTTCCAGAATCCACGGCAGATGCAAGAACCGATCTTTCCAAAGCGGCATGTATCCCATGCTGAAATAGGGGTAGTACCAGGTTTTGGCTGGAATGTTCTCTTCCCGTAATGCAGTGGCGAGTTGGTGCATGGCTGTGCGAAGGCGATGGGCAACGCTTTGCTCCTTATTGAAATTGGCGTACTTGCCCCACCGCTTGTTCGGTGTGTAGTACTCCATTTCGCCAAGGTTTAATTTGTAGTCGAATGCGGAAGGCAAATCGAGCACGTATCCAGGATAAAACCACTTTCGCCCGGTATGTTGGCCGAACTCAACTTCCTTGAGCATGGTGTAAATGCCCAAGCTGTATTCACTGTATTCCTCATCGTACAGCGCAAGCAAGGAAGCCATGGACCGGTCCCCGAGGTCGAAAAATGATACAGCGATCAGGCGGTCGCCATCGTACACACAGACTTCTTGGGTGTCAAACACCGTTGAATGAAAACCGGCGTGCAGGTATTCGTCCAACGTGTCGTGGATGAAACCTTTGAAGCGGACCTTGTGCGCAGCGTAGAGCCGTTGCCGGCTCTGGCTGATTTTGGCTGGGCCGATGGCCACGGTGAACCGCTTCTCGACCTTTCGCTTGATTTTGCGCTGTGACTTACTGAGCGTGTGCTTGCGAAGGTCGAGGCGGATGTTGACGACCGAATATACCCGTGCATCAATGCACAACAGGTCCATTTTGTACAACATAATCGACCCCCGGAACCACCCTGACGCGAGGTACTGATCGTACCGCGTATGGGTCAGCTTTCGGGGAAAGTGGGTTTGTACGAGCACGCTTCGGCGGATTAGTCAGACGTAGCGTTCATCAATTCCTTCAAACCACCCACACTGCTCATCAAGCCGCTTGCTTCGTATGGCATGAAGACGGTTTTGCTTCCAGCTCCGCCTTCCTTCAAAACTTCTTCAATGGTCTCAATGTATTTCACCGCAATCAGATACTGCGTGGGGTCGGCCTTGGTGTCGGCTACGGCTGCTGCAATTTTCTGAATGGCTTCAGCCTCGGCTTGAGCAACGGCTAAGCGGGCAGTTGCCTCGCCTTCCGCCTTCAAAATTCGGGCTTGCTTTTCGCCTTCGGCTTGGTTGATGTCCGCGCCTTTCTGTCCCTCTGCTTCCAAAAT
>DJYV01000095.1:0-4025 GCA_002448555.1 Flavobacteriales bacterium UBA6969 | reverse complement strand
CGCATTTGCTTCTCCATCGCCTCCTTGATGTCCACGGGCGGGTTGATGTCCTGCAATTCGACGCGGTTCACTTTGACCCCCCACTTATTGGTTGCTTCATCCAAAATGGAGCGCAATTTCATATTGATGGTGTCGCGGGAAGTCAAGCATTCATCCAGCTCCAACTCACCGATGACGTTCCGCAAGGTGGTTTGCGTCAACTTCTCAATGGCATTGGGCAGGTTATTGATTTCGTAGACCGCTTTGACCGGGTCTGTGATTTGGAAGTAAATCAGCGCATTGATTTCCGTGACCACATTGTCCTTCGTTATGACCCCTTGCTTGGGGAAATCAAAAACCGTTTCGCGCAAGTCCACGCGGTCTTTCAGTTTGTACTGGACCACTTTCTGCCCATTCGGCCGTTCGGCGATGACGCGCCATGCGATATCACGGGGCCGGTCGATGATGGGGATGATGACGTTGATGCCAGCATGAAGGGTAGTTCGATACTTGCCAAGGCGCTCAATGACCATGGATTCGCTTTGGCGAATTATCCGAACGCCTTTGACGATGATGACCGTGGCGAATAGAAAAAATAACGTAGCGAGGACGGTTCCAGCTGTCATGTCGAGGAAGGTTTCAATGAGACAATAAGGGTGTTGCTTTCGACTTTGTTGATGACCGCGATTTTGCCCGACGTCGCACGGCTGGCTTCTTCCCGAACGAGAAGTTCGGCGCGCCAGTCGTCGCCGTCTACTTTGCACCGGCCCATTCCGGACGACGGGTCAAATGCTTGGGTAATGATGCATTCTCTTCCAAGCAGCGCATCCACGCCCGAGAGGCGCTCGTTGCCTGAGAACCCCATTTTGAGGGCAAATGGACGCAAGAACACAAAAGCCAACAGGGCAGTCAGCGCGGAAACCACCAGTTGCATTTCAAACGATACGTTCAACGCGGCTGCAACAGCTCCTCCCAAACTCCCCAAACCGAGGCACGCCAAGACGAATCCAGGCACGAATACCTCAAGCACCATCAGGCCGAGTCCGACCGCAATCCAGATTTGCCACGCTTCCCATACCATGCTTCGAAAGTTAAGGCGTTTTGCGGTCACGTGGAGCATGGACATCGACCAGTTTCTTGTGGAGGTCGAGCACTTGGCGAAGCAGGTTGTTTTCATCTGCATTGTCCACCACAAAATGCGCGTGTTCCCTCCGCGTCTCATCTGAAAGCTGCTGCTGCATTCGCTTTTCGATTTGAGCAGGATTGGTGCCCAGCCTTCCCATAGCTCGGGCCAAACGCACAGCTTGCGGGGCCTGGACGACGGCAACCGAGTCGCATTGTTTATGCCCACCGGTTTCGATTAAAATGGCCGCTTCGCGAACGACATAAGGCGCATTGGACTGCTCTGATTGGAGGGCATGCCATGCTTGAAAATCCCGTGCGACGACTGGGTGGACGACTGCGTTCAATTCTTCGAGTGCGTCGGAATTGGAAAACACGATGTCCGCCAGCGCCTTGCGGTCTATGTCAATTAGTCGACCGTCTTGGTAGCATCCGCACGTTTCTCCGAATCGGTCCACAACCCACACACGCAAATCAGCATTGCGCTGGTAGAGCGACTTGGCCCGAGCATCGGCGTCGAAAACAGGAATGCCAAGGCTCTCCAAAATTCCCGCAACGGTGGTTTTTCCGCTACCAATTCCACCCGTCAAGCCCACAACGGGCAAAAGGTGGGGTGAGGATGTGGAAAAATCGTGCATGCAGCAAAGGTCTATCAATTCATCCAATGCCTGACCTTTGCACCATGGGACACCTTTTAGCACCTTCGATTCTGGCGGCGGACTTTGCCAATTTGCAACGTGATGTCGAGACCGTCAACACGTCGGTGGCGGATTGGTTTCATTTGGATGTCATGGACGGCGTGTTCGTTCCCAACATCAGCTTTGGTATGCCGGTGATCAAAGCCATTGCCAAACACGCCAAAAAGCCGCTGGATGTGCACCTGATGATCGTCGATCCCGATCGGTACATCGATGCGTTTCATGACTTGGGAGCCGACGTATTGACCGTGCATTATGAAGCGTGCACCCACCTTCACCGCACCCTCCAGGCCATCCGGGCCAAGGGGATGAAAGCAGGGGTTGCCTTGAATCCGCACACACCGGTATCCCTGCTGCAGGATGTCATCGGGGAGTTCGACTTGGTCTGCTTGATGTCAGTCAACCCGGGATTCGGAGGACAGAAGTTCATTGATCGTACGTACAAGAAAGTCCGAGAATTGTGGGGTATGATAGACGATGCAGGTGCATCCGCAATGATCGAAATCGATGGGGGCGTCGGGTCCAACAACTGGGCAAAACTCGTCGAAGCCGGAGCTGATGTCTTGGTCGCGGGATCATCGACATTCAATGCACCCGTTCCAGCCGATGCGATTCGCGAGATGAAGGGGTTACATGTCAAGGCTTAAGCTTCGATTTCAGCCGTTAAATCCGCATTCAATAATTTCGTGCACTTGGGTTCGAGCTCGTCGTACGTGCCACTCATAACCGTGCATTTCCCTTTGAAGTGAACCAACAACGCACATTGTTCGGCCTGTGTGGAATCGTGGCCACACACTGAAACCAACATCTCGATTACGTGATCAAACGTGTTGTGCTCGTCATTGTACAGCACCAAGTTGAAACCAGCTGTTTCCACCGTTTCCAAAACGGGGTCCACAGCAACCTCTTCCAAGGTACTGAATTGCACAACGCTAAATGTTTGTGTCGAGTAAAGACGGTCCTGTGACTTCATTCCTGACAAAAATAGACCAATGTAGGTAGGTTCTCGTTTTTTGGAGAACAAACATTTAGAGGAAGGGTTCTAATAGCATGAGTAAAGCAAAGGTGTTGTTTATCGCTCCCTCCAGTTCAAAATCTGGGCGCGGCGTTTCCCAAGAATTAACGGATTTGGGTTATGAGGTGAGCAGCGCCTCCACACCTGAAGAGACGGTGTTAGCGGCAATGGAAGAAGATCCACAAGTCATCATATGGCCTGATGCCTTAAACAATGAAGGTGCGTGGTCTCGTGTGAAAAATGTGTTGGAATCACGAAATCCCCTCATTTCGATCGCGAATGACTTCAATTCTGCGGCAATTTCAGAAGACACTTTAAAATTGGAGCTTCGCGAAACCCCCGGCGGTGTGAAGGTACCCCTCGCGACTATGAATGCGTTGGTAGAACAACTCGAGCACATCGGCAACCATGGTTCCGGTAATCACCAGTTTTACACAAAGGTGGGCAACAAGTTGCGTCGCATCGAACTGGATGAAATTCGCTACATCCAAGTCGAAGGCAAGTACAGTGCCATCCAATTGGCATCTCGGCAGTACCATGTCAAAGCGTCATTAAAGGACCTCCTCGTAATCCTCGCTTCAGACGAATTTGTTCGCGTCAGCCGCAACTTTGTGGTGAACTTAAAGCACATCGATCACATCGATGTTTATCAAAGCACGGTCCACGTTGCTGGCGAGGATGTACCGGTAAGCCGAACGTACAAGGAGAACTTGATGAAGAACGTTCGACTTATTTGATTCGAGATAGCGCCATTCCCAAGGCTTGAGCGTAACTTTTGCACCATGTCCAAAACGACCATGGAAAGCAAGGATTCAACACGCTCATTGAACTTTATCGAGCAGAAGATTGAAGCAGACATTGCCGCCGGCAAACACGGTGGGCAGGTCCACACGCGTTTTCCACCTGAACCCAACGGCTACTTGCACATCGGTCACGCTAAGGCCATCTGTGTGAGCTTCGGGCTTGCGCAAAAATACGGCGGCAAGACCAACCTGCGTTTTGACGACACCAATCCGGAAAAGGAAAGCGTTGAATACGTCAACGCCATCCGAGAAGATATTGCGTGGTTGGGGTTCGAATGGAAGGGTGGGGAGTTCTACACCAGCGATTATTTCCAGCAGCTCTTCGATTACGCCTGTGACTTGATCGGGAAGGGTATGGCTTACGTCGATGACCAAACTGCCGATGAGATCGCTTCGCAAAAAGGCGCC
>DJYV01000059.1 GCA_002448555.1 Flavobacteriales bacterium UBA6969 | reverse complement strand
GTAAAGGCCAGCAGGAAATACTTAGCGGGGCTGTACCCCTTGCGCATGGTGATAATGGCACCAGGGATGAAAAAGAAAATCGCCGCCGCACAGAAATTAATCACATTGTACGCCCACACGAGCTGGCCGGATATGGCCAACACGAGCGCCACGAGGTAAACGAAAAAATACCCGTTCAGCAGCTTGTGCAGCCATGGAACGTAGCGGCTGAGTCGGAGAAAGTTTTGGGCAAAAACAATGGTCGTCAACCCACTGAACACCCCGAAAAAGTGGGTAATACGGGTGTTGAACCAGGGCCACGCCTCCACGTTGAAATACGGCGCGTAGCCGTTGAGCACAAGCTGGGTCCCGCCGATCATGAAAATGAACAGCGAATACTCCAGGTAACTCCGGTCCCCTACACTGAAAAACAGGAAGAGGTTATAGAGCAGCATGACCAAGATCACTCCGAAATAAGCAGCGAACAAGATGTCGCGCTTGTGGGCGTCGTTCAACACCTCACGCGGACCCGCGATGCGCATCGGCAACAGCAGCGGTTTGGAGGACTTCATACGGAACACCGCGTACAACTCTCCGCACTCGACCAATGGTATGGGAAAAGTGGGGTACGTGCCGAAGGCCCCGTCATTGGCTCCATCCTGTAATACGCCGCGGTTGTAGGTCGCAATCACCTTGCCGGCGCAGACCATGTAACCTGTCAATTCGTCTATGCCGGCGTTTTGAATCTCGATGAGCTGGCCGTTCTCACTGCGGCTGTCCAACTTCAATCGGATCCAACTCACATCATCCGATAAGCCCAAACTCGGCACGGTCTGGTAGGCCGGATCCCACGCATCGTGTTCAACAACTTCGGCCAATCCCATCAGGTCAGCTTTCAAGGAATCCTGCAGGACCTCGACACGTTTTCCGATGAGCGATTGTGCTGCACCGGCTGAAGCCACTGCCATGAACACCAAAACGCACCACGCGCGCCACTGCCGTGTTCTTGTGGCAATGGCCATCACACTTCCAGTCTGAATTTGAGGTTCAATTCCCCTTTGGGCCCGTTCACTTGGTGCACCATGCCTTCGGGGTCTTGCCAGATGCCTTCGAGCAACGTCCGAACCTCGGGCTGGACATCTTCAAGTTGTTCGGGGAAGGTATACCGGGCGATCGTCGCTCGCAGTTTGGGTGTGGGGTAGGTGAAATACCCATCGTCCCCAATGCCCTGTTCTGTGAAGAATGCGAGAGGCTTTTGCATGCGCCGGGTAACCGGTGAAGTCAACGCGAACAAATGACGCCCCCCGACCATGGTCAGGGTGGCCATCGCCGCCTGGATCAAGAAGGTGGCTTCTACGCCCATCCCGGCCATTTCAATGCTGTTCCACATCCCCCCCAATTCGAAAGCCCCTTCCTCCACGTAGCGTTCCATGTGCCCGCCGAGTTGGGGGTCTTGGCCACCAATGGCCTTCATCAACGGCAGTTGGTCGACGGTTTGAGCACCTTGCATGCGCGCACCGCCAAGCACACGACGGCTGCGACCGTCCACACCCGTTCCTTGCCCCAACGCAGCAATGACGATGACGTTGGGATTACCAATCCAATCGCGGTTGAATGTGGACAACTTCTTGATGCCGTACGCCTGGAGCACCGCCTTGTGGCCGTCCACCAATTCATGGCAGATGTCCGCATGCTGATCGGCACGGAAGACGTGCACTTCAGCCTCGGCAATGCGTTCTGCTTGTCGGGCGCGATCAATTGACGGATTCAAGGAGCTGCTCATTCCATTCGAGGTAATGGCGAGCATCTGGAATGTGCTCACCGAGAAAAATGCTTCGGATGACTTGGGCCGCATGGGCTCCTCCTGCGGCAACATCGGTATACAATTGGGGCCAGTCGACCAGCGTCGTCCCGACGGCTTGCAAACTCGCCACGCCGCGCTCCGATGCTTGGCTCACATCGATGAACGCATCGAAAAACTCCGGCTCCCAAGCCGAGGCATTGCGCATGGCTTCGAGCATGGTGACGGAAATCCGGCCATGCAAGAACGGCGTGTCCGCCTCATCGTAGCGTTCGATGTCAATCATGCCACGGTCGGACGTTTCCATGATAAGGGGAATGCCGTTGGCCTTTGCGTGCCAGCGGAGGTTGGCCTTGGCGCGCACTTGATCACACGCATCGCAAACAAAGTCCAGCCCTTCCATGAATGCCTCGGCATTTTCTGTCGTGAATCCATCCGTAAACAGCTCCACTTCGAAGTAGGGATCGACTTCAGCAATGGCGCGTGCAATGGCCACCGCTTTCGGCACGCCCAAATGGTGCACACCGGTTTGAATGCGATTCAGGTTAGACAACTCAAGCACATCAAAATCCGCCAATTTCAGCTTGCCACACGTGCGCTCCATGACCAACGTCATGGCCAATGCACTGCCCACTGAAAGCCCGGCAATGCCTACACATTTGGCGGCAAGAATGTCCTGCTCCTCGGAAGTAATCTTGTTGCGGTTGCGGTTTGTGCGTACGGCGATGAATGCCGCCTCGGGCAACAAACGCACCCACGTCTGGCGCCACGGGAACCAGGCCCATGTACCAAATGCCTCCCAGCCTGCTTCGCCAACTTG
>DJYV01000092.1 GCA_002448555.1 Flavobacteriales bacterium UBA6969 | reverse complement strand
GTAGCCACGGCAGTACGTCAGGCCTTCTTCGGAGTTGTACCCCGAGTAGTTGCCGTCGCGGTCGCAGTGCCAGATGTTGACGCGCACGCCCGGCACGGGCTGGCAGTTGCCCGCTCCGATGACGCGGACCTTTTGGCGCATCTGCACCCCGACCCGGTCCTCGCGAATGTCCTGGCGGAAAAAGTATTCATTGGCCGTCAAATCCAACGGAAAGGGGCCCGCGGTCTCGCTGGGC
Organism: Flavobacteriales bacterium UBA6969; assembly: GCA_002448555.1. Classification (GTDB taxonomy): domain Bacteria; phylum Bacteroidota; class Bacteroidia; order Flavobacteriales_D; family Sanyastnellaceae; genus UA16. Next base: position 14,397 of record DJYV01000092.1, on the reverse strand, counting down.
ACCAGGATGCAATTGCTCCCGCCACCGGGAGGCGCTTGGGCTTGCAGTTTGGGCACAAAAGGCAGCAGCGAAAGGCCGCCGAGGGATTTGAGGAAATATCCGCGTTTCATGCAGACAAGGTAGCACCTACTTGCGCTCCTTGGTGCGGAACGGCAGCGACATTTGGTAGGCCAAATCGTTCCCGCGGCTGTCGTCCGCCACGTCCAAGCCGTACTTCACCTGGGTGATATCCCCCTCCATGTAGGTGCCGAACAGCCGGTCCCAGATGCTCAGCATGTTGCCGTAGTTGCGGTCGGTCCACGGCGCTTCGAAGTGGTGGTGAAACTTGTGCATGTTGGGCGTCACGAACACGTAACTCATCACCCGCTCCAAACGCTCTGGCAGCTGCACGTTGGCGTGCGTCATGTAGGTGAAAAAGATGGTCAGCGTCCGGTAAAAAATGTAGTACGCAACAGGAGCTCCCGTCACCACGAGGGCGATGGCTGCGAAGATTTCTCTGCAAATAAAGTCAATCGGATGGTGCCGCGTCCCGGTGGTCACGTCCACGTGCGTATCGCTGTGGTGCACCATGTGCAAATTCCAAAGCAGCGGCACGTTGTGCATGATGTAGTGAACCCCGTATTGCGCAATCAAGTCAAACAGCATGACAGTCGCCAGCAAACCCAGCCAAGCCGGCATCGCTACCCAGTGAACCAACCCAATTCCCTCCAACGCCGTCCACTGAACAATGCCCACGGCCAGCGCACTGAAGATGATGCTGATGAACATGGTCGTGCCCAAGAGGGCCAAATTGGTCCGGGTGTGCCGCCAACTTCTAAACCCGCCGGTGAACAGCGGACGGATGCCCTCGATCATGACGTTCAAGGTCATGCAGATCATGATCCAGATTAATTTTTGCGAGGATGGCATCCCTTCAAAAAAGGCCAGAAATTGCTCCATGAGTATTCAGTTGACGTGAACCGAATGTACTTCAATTACAAATAAATCATTCTATGAATTCCATAAGCTCACTGAATTTCAGTACATTACGTAAATGACGCAGACATCACCACTTTTGTTGGCGCTGCTTTTTGCGGCAGGCATGAATGCCCAAACCCCGTGCGATTGGTTCGACCATGACGGGGACGGTGTAATCGGCGGCAACACCTTTTTGTACGCCTTGGGTGATTATGGCGTTGTTGGTGGCCCCATGGATCCAGACAGTTCGGGCGTCCAAGATTTGTCGGACTTACTGAGTTTTCTGCCCTACTTCGGCAATTCGTGCGACAACCTCGACTGGTACGACACCACAACGGGACACATCATCTACCTGGCCGTCGTGGAATACGCCGTGCACACGGAAGACCTCGCTGGCCTCGGCAGCACATTGCCTGCAGGCTCCGTCACCTACCATCTGTACGCCTTGCTCGAGGACCCGGACGACTTCCTGCTGGCGGTATACGGTGACGAGGACCGGCCGCTGGTGTTGGAGACGGCGGATGCTTTTTACGGATTCGGTGACGAACCGGGTGAGACGGTGGTCGTCAGTTCGTACCAGCCACTCTTCAACAGCGCCTTCCCGGCCAATGAGTTCACTTCGTGGTTCAATGCCGGTGTTGATGCGGACGCCAATTCCACCGCTTCGGTGGGGTGGGTCGCTGGTATCGCCAATTGGACCGATGGCCTGGACGCCGGCTCCATCACTATGGATGACAGCATCGGCGGGGCGTTTTTCAACAACTTCCCTCTGCCAACCACCAACAACGGCGCCGTTCCCATAGGACAGTTTACCGTGACTGACCCATCGGCATTTAGCGGAACCATTAACCTGCTCGCCAAAACCGCAATGGACGACGGGACGGAAGGCATTGAATTTGCCGAGGGCCTCACCTTCTCCAACGCTGACCTCACCGTTTTCGGGTGCATGGACGAAGAGGCGACCAACTTCGACCCGGCGGCCACTTGGCAATTGGATGGGGACTGCGCGTACCCGGGCGATTTCAATGGAGACGGAGAATTCACCGTCGAGGATTTGCTCGGTATGCTTGCTGACTTTGGGTGCACCTCCTGCCCGCAAGGCGACATCAACGGCGACGGGGTGGTCAACGTTCAGGACATCTTGTTGTTCCTGACCTTGCTCTGATCCTTCAGAACTTCCACACCAACTGCACCCGTACGTTGCGTCCGGGCTCGGCGATGTTGAGCTCGCGGAGCATGCTCATCGTCGGGATGAACTCGGCGTTGAGCAGGTTTTGAACCGACAGGTTCACGGCCAGCACATCACTCAATTCCCCACCAGCGGCCAAATGCAGCAACGAAGCATCGCGGTTGTGGTTCCAGACGACGTTGGCAAACAAACCATTCAGCCGCCCCGCACTGCCGTTGGCCCATCCCACCGTGCTGCGAAAGGTCGCCGGCGGAATCAAGGGCAACGCCTCCCCGTTGCGGTCGCGCGCATCCACAAGTGAAAAGGCCGCATTCGCATGGAGGTGTTTCCAGTCGGCCGGCCGCACCTGCAAAGAAGCTTCGCCGCCATTGAATTGCGCATCCGTCGCCTCCCACGTGTAGACCTGCCAGCCATCCACCTCCTGACCGGAGGGGCGGATGTACACGTAATTCGCGATGGTATTCTGGTACAAGGCCACCTCCAACCGCCCCCACGCGGGCTTCCACTCCAGGCTCGATTCCACATTGAAACTCTGCTCCTTGTACAAAGCGCGGTTGCCGGATTCAAAACGGTAGGCACAGTAGTGCACGCCTTGGCTGTACAGTTCAGCCAGCCCCGGTACACGTTCGTTTCGTGCTACACTCATGCGCAGCCCGGTGGCCTCATTGAGGTCCCAGTGGGCGCCGGCAGCGAGGCTGTTCAACCAATCCGTGCGTGGCGCATCCTCTGTGGTAATCCGGTAGTCGCTTCGACCAGAGACTTGCACGCCACCTTGACCGAGGGCGCGGTCGAACACGGCGAAGGCGCTGTTTTCGATGGCGGAAGAGGTTGGGATGAGCGGCGTGAACAGCAATTCCACGGTGCCGTCATCATCGAACTGGCTGTTGGCCTGAAAACCTTGAACCCCGAACGTGGTACTCCACCCGCCGGATTGCTCCCGGTGCAGGATGGTCTCCCAGCGCAGGGTGCGCAGGCTGATGTCCAAAGCCAGCAATTCCAATTCGCCTTCGCCCGGTTGGTCTTCTTGGATGCGATCGAATTCCTTGCGGTGATTCAACTGATAGGAAATCCGCGGCGTAACCTGCCAGTCCCCCAGGCTGAACCGCGTGGAGGTGGTGACGAGGTGATCGCCAGTCTGTTGGTACCCGTCATAGCCGATCAGTCCGGCCGTGTTGTACGCAGATGAATAGGCTCCTTCGATAATGCCCCACGGTCGGATGTATCCAAAACTGCCTTGCCCAAAAAACTGCTTGTAGGCTGAATTCTGGACGTGGTCGCCATTGGGCAAGCGGTAATCGTCCTGATCCTTGAAGCCCCCTCGGAACGAGTGGAACGTCTTTTTGCTGCGCTTTTCGGTGGCGGCTGTCACCTGCCAACCACCCGTGGCGGAGAAGCCGCTGAGGCCGATGCGGTTTTCGCGGCCTTGTTCGCCGGCGGGTGCCTTGGGGATGAAATTGAGTACGCCCCCGTACGCATCGGAGCCGTACGCCAGGGTGGCAGGCCCGCGGATGACTTCCACTGCTTGCACGCCTTCTTCTGGGAGGTAAATGCCGTGGTACTCACCCCACGCTTGGCTTTCGATGCGGGCGCCATTGAACAGCGTCGCCACACGCAGCCCGGAGAGGCCGCGGATTACGGGGCGCAGGGTGCCGGCGCCGTTGGACACCATATCGACGCCCGGTAACGCGGTCAACGCCTCAATGCGTGACGTCGCGGGAATCTGATCCAAGGCCGTAGCCTGCAACACCGCCGAGGGCTTCATTTTGGGGCGGGACGGGTTCAGGTGGGAGGCCTGAACTTCGGCCACGGACAACGCATTGATGCGGGATTCAAGCGCCGTCCACACGGAATCCTCAAACGCCGCATCCTCATGCGCATCTTGCCCCAAAGCAGGGGCTGCCCAAAAGAGTGCGAGCATCAATGGTGTGGCTATCATACGGCGTTGCACGCCGTTAAATTACCCTGCTGCCCTCACGGCGGCGCGCACCCAATGTCAGGCTTTCGTCAGAAGGGCGCGAAACACCCCAATCACCCCAAACGGTCACTAACCAACGTGCCCTCGCCCATCGATTCGATCGATTCACAAGCGTCCACCATGACTTCGCGGGCGTTGGCTGCTTGCACTGGCAGTTGGGCACTTACGAGCGCCTCCTTGCTCGGCCAAAGTGCATGCGCCCAATACGTGGTATCCGATGCGCGGTACAACCGCGAGCCACCGCTGCCATTGGCCTTGCGAATTTCATCGGTCACGGCTTCCCACGCTTCCTCAAAATCCGCTTGGCGATCAGGCTTGACTTGGAAGACGTACAACACGGCGTATTGAAATTCTTTCATGATGGGCGAAGTTTGTGGCACAAACATAGCACGCTCCGCCATGGCCCTCACACCCACCACCTCCATTCCGCTCGGTTTCCAAGCCCCGTCATTCACGCTTCCGGATGCCCGCACGGGTGATGCGTTGAATGGCGACGAGCTGATGCAAGGAGGACCGTCGGTGGTGGTGTTCATGTGCAACCACTGCCCGTTTGTGGTGCATTTGGTGGATTCGCTTGTCAATTTCGCAGCGGAGTACCAAGCGCGCGGTTTGAATTTCATCGCCATTTCGAGCAACGATGTGGAGAATTACCCCCAGGATGGCTTCGAGCAGATGCGCGAGTTGGCGACCGAAAAAGGCTTCACGTTCCCGTACCTCTACGACGAATCCCAGGACGTGGCGCGCGCCTACGATGCGGCGTGCACGCCCGACTTTAGTGTGTTTGACACCAGCGGGAAATGCGTCTATCGCGGTCAGTATGACGGATCGAGGCCCGGCAACGACCTGCCCGTGACCGGTGAGGATTTGCGCCGCGTCTGCGATGCCCTGCTCACAGGCAATTCAGTGCCAGCGGAAGGCCAAGTCCCGTCCATTGGGTGCAACATTAAGTGGAAGTCATGAGCGTGTAACGCTCAGGTTGTCAATTCGTTATTTCTCTGCCCAAGGCATGGCGACACCTCTCGAATAAATGACCCATTATGAACGAGTTGAAACCTGCACTATTCAAAAACTCACGGAACTGCCTTGATAACCCTTTCCTTTGGACACGTTTCTTACGCTTGAGCCCCACCTAATTTTGAAGCACTAAATCTTCAGATTCAAAATTTGACCATGAAACATTTTATTCACCTCGCCCTCGTGGGCGTTTTCTGTGCAACGGCTTCGATTTCGCTTGCACAGATCACAGGTAAAGTCACCGACGCCTCCACAGGCGGTGCACTTCCTGGAGCAACTGTAATGGTCGAAGGCAGCGGCAGCGGTGTCGCCACCGGACCCGACGGCACGTTTAGCCTGAACGGAGCAGCTGACGGTAACATTGTCGTCTCCTTCATCGGCTACGAAACCCGAACCCTCGCTGCCAAAGCGAACATGGGAAGTATCAGCCTTGAACCCACGGCCCTTGGATTAGGCGCGGCGTCCATCATCGCCAACGTCGTGGACATCGCGATCGCACGGGAAACTCCAGTAGCGGTATCGACCATCTCCCCTGCGGAAATCGCGCAGAAGGTGGGCAACATGGAATTCCCGGAAATCATGAACCGCACGCCCGGTGTGTACGCCACGAAGCAAGGCGGTGGTTACGGCGACTCGCGCATCAGCCTCCGCGGATTTGACCAGCGTAACACATCCTTCCTCATCAACGGCCAGCCGGTCAATGACATGGAGAACGGATGGGTGTACTGGTCGAACTGGCAAGGTTTGACCGACGTAGCTTCTGGCATCCAAATCCAGCGTGGCTTGGGGGCTTCTCGATTGGCGGTTCCATCGGTAGGTGGTACCGTTTCTATTTTTACCAAAGCGGCGCAGATGGAGCAAGGCGGTTCGATTTCAGAAACCATCGGTAACGATGGCTATGCCAAGACCTCTGTCAGCTACAGCACGGGTAAAAACGAAAACGGTTGGGCCTCTTCATTCTTGTTGAGCAAGTGGGCAGGTGACGGCTATGTCAATAACACTCAAGGTGAAGGTTGGACCTACTTCGCAGCCATCGGCTACGAGCCAGAAGGATCGAAGCACGCCATGAACTTGAGCGTTTTGGGTGCGGGCCAATGGCACCACCAGCGCGACGTAGAGGTCAGCATCCGCGACTACGATTACTTCGGAGAAGGCGGTGGTGAACTCGGCGACGGCAAGATTGATCGCCGCTGGAACAGCAATGGCGGTATACTCGACGGAGAGGAATTCAGCATGCGCCGCAACTTCTACAACAAGCCATTGGCCACGTTCAACTGGCATTGGACCATCACGGAGAACCTCACATTGAACACCTCATTGTACGGTTCCGCCGGTCGTGGTGGTGGAACAGGACCACGTGGTCGCAACTACGACGTTCTCCCCTACCGCCAAGACTTGTACTCCTTCATGTACGAGGACAGCACGACGCAGTTCCGTACAGAAGACGGTCAGGTTGACTACGACGCCATCATCGCGGACAACCAAGCCGGTGCAACTCCGCATGACGGAAGCGTCAATGGCAACTACGAAGGTGCACTCATCGGTTCCAACCAGTGGGGCATTGATGCCGACACTTCTGGAACGATTTACACCGGAGGCGGCATGATCCGCCGCGCGTCCATGAACTCACACGACTGGATTGGCGCCATCTCCAATTTGGAGTACAACTCGGGCAACTTGCGCGCTTCCGTGGGCGTTGACTTGCGTCGCTACAAGGGATACCACTACCGCGCCTTGAACAACTTGATGGGCTTTGATGCATACTACTCAGGTGGCAACCGCAACAACAACGGCCAGATCATCGAGACGACCATCGAAGCGAGCCCGTTCAACAACACCGGCCTCAACGGTCCCAAGATCGACTACTACAACGTGGGCAACGTAAACTGGACCGGCTTGAATGGTTTGGTTGAGTACAAGGCCGACGACTTCACAGCGGTTGTTCAGGCGGGTCTCTCTGCTCAGACCTACCAGCGCGAAGACTACTTCGACCAGCCTGGCAATGCCATCTCTGAAATTGCCACACGCAACGGTGGTTACGTAAAGGGCGGCGCGAACTACAACATTGACGAATCATCCAACGTGTTCTTCAACGCCGGATTGATCTCGCGTCAACCGAATTTCGACGGCATCTTCCCAGGCTATGCCAACAACATCAACGAGGACCTCGAAAACGAGGAAATCCAATCGTTGGAATTGGGCTACGGGTACGTAGGCGATAAGTTGACCGTGAACGCGAACGTTTACTCAACCAACTGGGGTAACCGCTTCATCTCTCAAGGGGTGGGCATCGTTGTAAACGATTCCGTCACCGTAGATGGCTCTGCTCAGTTCAGCGGCATCAACGTTCAGCACAACGGCTTCGAATTGGAAATGAACTACTACCCCATGGACGGCTTGAAGGTCATCGGTATGCTCTCTTTGGGTGACTGGCGATACACCTCCAACTTCGAGGCGGCTGTATTCGACGACCAAAACGAACCCGTTGCTGGTCAAGAGTTTACCCTCTACACCGAGGGCTCCAAGGTGGGTGACGCGGCTCAGACCGTGGCCAACCTCGGCTTGGATTACCAGATCAACCCCATGATCTCTGTGGACTTGGGCGCGCGCTACGTCGACAACCTCTACGCCGACTACAGCATCTCGAACTCGGCGTTCTTGAGCGAGGACAACCTCGGCGCAGTGAAACTGCCCTCGTACAGCCTCATCGACCTCGGAACCACTGCGCGCTTCGAGTTGATGGGCATGGATGCCAGCTTCCGCATCAACGTCAACAACTTGCTCGATACCGAGTACATCGCAGAATCAAACTCGAACATCCACGCAGAAGACGGCTCCGACACCTGGAACGGTGTGGACACCCGCAACTTCGTGTGGTTCGGTTTCGGCCGCACGTGGAACGCTTCTTTGAAGTTCAACCTCTGAGATTCGTACGAAATTTTGGAAACGGGAGGCTTCTGTCTCCCGTTTTTTGTGTCCTATTTTTAGGGCATGAAGTATGTGATGATGTGGGCGGCAGCCACGGCGCTCCTGTTGAGTTGTGGGGAAAGCGAACCCGATTTTTCAGGCAAAGACTTTTCGCAGGAATTCAAAGAAGGCTACGTCAAGAGTTGCCAAGCGCAAGCCCGAGGTATGAGCGCATCAGACGCCAAAAAATACTGCAAGTGCTCCCTGAACCAGCTAATGACGTTTTGGGACAGCGAGGAAGCGGCAGGGTTGGACATGCAGGGCATGGCTCCGTACGAGATTCAGCGGATCCTCGTCACTCCATGCATGAAATAAGTGGGGGCGCTTAATATTTTTCTATCCTCCCAAACGAACCTTTTCGGAGGTTGAGTGGTCATCTGTATGCAAGACGATTGAAACCATGCACCACCTCAAACGAGCGAGGTACATCCTCGCGACCCTTTTGGCCGGTATGGCCTGCACCCTCTCCATGGCCCAATACGGAGATTTCGGTTTGGCCGTGCAGCCGGCGGATACGGCATCGGTCGACGACATTATCTACTACGGGGAAATCAACGATATGTCCGGCGGATACCAAGTCAATGACACGGTATTCAACTTCACGCTCTACGATTTTGACGGCAATGCCGTGGAATTGTACCAAGAACTGGCCGGCAACAAACCGGTCGTACTGGTCAGTGGCAGCGTTTCGTGCATTCGTTTCCGGGATGTCTTCAACCCGGAAGAACAAAGTCAGGAACTCTGGTCCGCGCGGAACTTTCTGTTTGACCACCAAGACGACTTCAATTGGATCTTCGTTTACGGCGTAGAAGCACACCCCACCGATGGCAACTGCCCGAGCAATTGCCCGCCACTGGTATTCAACGACACAACAGTCGTGCAACCCACAATCTACGGGCAACGGCGCTGGGCCATGCACGACTGGCTGGTATCGCCTGACCACGATTTTCCATTCACCATGTATGCCGACAACCCGGATAATTCCGTCTACAACCACTTCTTTCAGCGGCCGTTTGGCATGGTTGTATTGAACTGCGATGGTACGGTGGGCATCCGCGCCGACTGGGTGAACGGTTATTTCAGCCAAGTAGGCAATGCCGCGGAACTATTGGGCTTTGGGCAGACGTACGTGTCGTGCTCAATTGACTGGCAACCGGAGGAAGAAGAAGAAAACGACAACGGCGGGACGGACGAAAACGACGACACGGACGGCGGCGGCGCGGACGACGGTGACTCAGATGACGACAGCGGCACGGACGACGATGAAACGGATGACGACTCAGACGACGACGAACCCGTCGACTACGACGGACCCGACCATGCCCTCGAAGGACACGCCGGGAACGGAACGGCGTCCGACCAATCGGAACAAGCACCAACAGGAGCCGTCCTGCGCGTCTTTCCCAATCCGGCTCAATCGATACTCACCGTGGTTTCCGATGCCCAAATCAACTCACTGCAGTTGACCGACTTGCTAGGGCGCACTGTGGCCCAGTGGACCACGGTTGAGCGGTTATTGACCTTGCCGGTAGCGGATCTTCCACGCGGCCAGTACGTGTTGGTTGGGCGCACGTCAGACGGCGCGACGACCCACCGACGGGTCATTTTGCACTGAACAGTCAGTCAATCAAACGCATGCGCATCGTGACGTCTTCCACCGGACGGTCGCCACGAGCTGTGCGCACCGAAGCGATGGAATCGATGATATCGAGGCGGTCAATGACCTGGCCAAACACCGTGTATTCCATGTCCAAAAACGGCGTGCCGCCGTCCACCGCATAGGCTGCTTTTTGCTCCTCAGTGTAGGCAAACCCTGGGTGATTGCGCTGCATCCGCGATTCAAAGTTGGCCAGCTGATCGCCGTTGTAGGTCTTGCCTTGGACGAGGTAAAACTGGCTTCCGGATGAACGCTTTTCGGGATTGACCTGGTCCCCTTGACGGGCGGCACTCAGGGCGCCTTTGAGGTGCATGTGCGTCGAATCCATTTCGGCTTCGATGGTGTAACCGGGTCCGCCAGTGCCCAGCCGCGCCCCCGGTGCAGCACCTCGGCTGTTGGGATCACCCCCTTGCACCATGAAGTCTTTGATAACCCGGTGGAACAGCAACTCGTTGTAGAACCCTTCCTCCACAAGCTTGATGAAATTATCCCGATGTACGGGGGTATCGTCAAACAACTCGATGGTCATCGTACCGAAGCGCGTCTCCAGCGCGACGCGAGTGGGCCCGTCTTTCGTTCGTCCCGTGGTTTGGCTCGCTGCGCAACCGGCAAGGAACAGGGCGACTGCACTCGCCCAGAGGGTCAATTTCAATTTCTGCATGGTCTGATTCTTCCCGACCAATTTACCATAATCCCACACGCCTCAGCCCCACAGGTCGTGCGCAATTCGAAACGTATTGCAGTGGGCCTCCACGATGTGCCAAATGTCCTGGGAATAGCCGCCACCCATGCTGCACACCACCGGGACCCCATCGGCGTAGCAACGCTCCAAAATGCGGCGGTCGCGATCCGCACAACCCGCCGAGGAGACGCCCAAGCGGCCCAATTTGTCGGTTTCCAGAATGTCCACCCCACATTGGTAAAACACCATGTCCGGTTCCACCTCATCGAGCAAACGCGGCCAGTGCGCGTCGAGCAGTTGCAGGTAATGGCGGTCATCGATGCCATCGGGAAGCCCCACGTCGAGGTCGCTGGCCTCTTTGTGCATCGGATAGTTCCCAGCGCCGTGCATCGAAAACGTAAACACCCGGGAGTCTTTCTCAAAAATCTTAGCGGTGCCGTTGCCCTGGTGGACGTCCAGATCCACAATCAACGCCCGCTCAATCCGACCTTCGTCGAGGAGAGCGGCGGCCGCAAGCGCAAAATCGTTGAGCAGGCAAAAACCCTCGCCCCGGTCGCGGTAAGCGTGGTGGGTGCCGCCGGCAATGTTGAGGGCCACGCCCGATTCGAAGGCGTGCCGGGCACATTCAACCGTCCCTCCCATGATCATCACCTCGCGCTGGACCAGCGCCTCTGACCACGGAAACCCGGTTCGCCGTTCCTCCTGGCGCGAGAGCTCGCCGGCCTTCAGTTTGGCCCAGTACTCCGTGTCGTGCACCCGTTCCACCGCTTCATCACCCAATGGTGTCGGCGAAAAAAACTGAGATTCGGACAGCGTGCCTTCGTGCACCAATTGCTCGGGCACCAACTCGTATTTCTCCATGGGAAAGCGGTGCCCCTCGGGCAACGCATGCGCGTAATCGGCGTTCCACGCCACTCGGATCATGTTGCTGTCTATTCGAGGATGAACAGTTGATGAACAGCAGGGAAACCGTTTTGTTGCGCTTGAATCACATACATGCCACGGGCCAACCCGTGTACATTCAATCGGGCGTCAGCGCTTTGCGTGGTATGCTCCAACACCACCTGACCATCGAGCCCTACAACCCGCAACAAAACAGGTGCCGCGGGATGCCATCCACCTACTTGCACGCGGTCGGACGCGGGGTTTGGGGCGACCTGCAGCTGGGGCGCCTCCCATTCGCTCACGCTGCTGGTTTCGCACGGCCCGAGGGTCCATTGGGCAATGCCTCCTGCGTACCAGGCCGTGCAGGCGTTGGAATACGTAATGCTGTCGCAACCGCACACGGGGTCGTAATTGAACGGACAAGGCGCCGTCGCATCGATGCGGTCCTCGTCGTAGCAGTCGCCTGGGCAAGCACCTGGCTCAAACGCACTTACAAAATCCACATAGGTCGCCACGCAATCATTGAAATGGCTCAGGCTATCGCAACCGCATACTGGAGCGGGGTCCACAGTGTTGCAATCCACGCTGGGATCCGCAAGCGACGGATCGAGGCATTCGGACGTTTCGGGGCAACTGGCTTGGCAGTCTTCCATGCTCGCAAACGAATACACGCTGTAATCCACCTCATCCACTTCCCAACCGCACCCGGACAAATACGTACAGCTACCGTTGTACATCACAACGCCCATGGCCATGTCACAAAGTCCAAAGTCCACCCCTCCCAAATCCACACAGTCCGTCGCCGTTCCGGTGCACTCGCCGTCCACCCAGGACGTCACACCGCCGTAATTTGTCGCCCAACAATCGTTGCTATACGTCACACCATCGCAGCCGCATACCGGTGCCCACAGGGTCAGGCACGCCACCGTGGGGTCAATGAGCGTAGAATCGACGCAGGTCTGGGCTGGAAGTTGAGCCGCCAGCACAGCGGTCATGAGGGCAAGGAGTGCATGTTTCATGGAGAATCAGATGAGGGGATTTTATTTTCTTCAAGCAAATCTTGTTCCATTGTTTCGATGGCCAACCGGGCCTTTTCAGTGATGGCATCGATGCTGGTTTCAGCAGGAAACGACAGGGGATCGCCCATCACCAGCGTGCCGCCGAAGGGGACGATCAACGTGCGGCCCTTGGGTAAGGTTCGGTACAGCCCGTCGAGGTAAACGGGAATGACCGGAATGTCCGGATGCCGCGACGCCAAGTGACCGACGCCGCGCTTGAAATCCGCCATCACTCCTGGTACTCCTCGGGTTCCCTCTGGAAAGAGAATCAAGCTGTGCCCTTGCCGAAGCATGGCGTCGAGCAAAACGATGGGATCGATCTCATCGCGCTCCTCCTTCCCCCGGGAAATCAACACCGCGTTGACGAGGTGCTTCATGGACCAACTCCGGAAGCGTGAACGCCCAAAAAAATCTTGCGCGGCGACAGAATGCGTGAGGTGAATGCGGTGTGAAGGCACGATGGTCATTAGCGACATCGCATCGAGGTGGCTGTTGTGGTTGGCGATGTAAATCACCGGCCCATCGGGGTGGGGCGCCTTGGCCCAGACGTACCGCAGGCCAATGACCAGCCCAAAAACGGTGCGCCACAGCACCTTGTACAAGAACCACAGCAACCACCGGCGCCCGTTCGGAACGCGCGCGTTGAACAACTCAGCATCGATGGTCCTAGCGGGCATGCCAGCAAGTTAGCCCGCCGCCGTCACTCCGAAAAAATAGATGAGGTGAAAAAACGGTGCCGCCGCCGTCGAAAACCCATCCAACCGGTCCAAATACCCCCCGTGCCCGGGGATCGCATTTCCGGAATTTTTGATGCCTAAATCCCGTTTGATACCCGAGGCAATCGCATCGCCCATGAAGCCCGCTACGGCCACACAGAACCCGGTGAAGGCTGCCTCCCACGCTTCAAGCGGCGTCAAGAATCGGAGCGCCACCGCAATGAGGGTTACGGACAACACCCCGCCGACAAGCCCCTCCCAGGTCTTATTGGGGCTGACATTGGGTAGCACCGCTCGTTGGCCAATTATTTTGCCCCAGGCAAATTGCAATACATCGTTGATGCCTACCAGGAAAATAAAGTACAACAGCAGCCCCTGCGGCCCCGCAGTGAAACCCGGGAGCTCGGGCAGGTTGAAAAGCATGGCCAGGTGACTCATCCCATAGACCCAAGCGACCAGCGAGTATGGCATCAGTGAGATGGACCGCACGATGCCCTTGGTCTCTCCCCGTACGACGAGCATAAACGGAATCGCCACGAACATGAACACGGGGATGAATGCCAAAAATAACGTCGTCATCCCGAGGTAAGCCAAGGCGTACTGAACGGGAATAACCGCGTAGCAGAGCAGCGCCACATTGCGCTCACGTTGATCCAGCTTGAGCAACGGGTACATCTCGCGTAGCAAGGCGTAACTCAAAAACGCCAAACCGATGACTGTAACGACCGGATGGGCTAGGGTGGTAGCAACGAAACAGGCGCACATGATCCACCACGAACGGGTGCGAACCAATAGCTCCTTGACCAGCTTGCCGGGCTTCAGAAAATTCCAAACGTTCCACGCCAACGAGGAGCACACCAAGATGCACAGGATGATCAAAATCACCCACTGAACTTCGGCATTGACGCTCCACGCTTCTATCAGTTTGTTCATGGGGTCAAGGTACGGCGGACGCGACGGGCCGTGCTCCACAGCAGTCCAATGAGCACGGCATACACGCCGTACATCGCATACGGTTCAACAGCGACTTCAGCGCCCATCAGGAGGCAAAAAACACCCCACACGAGCGTGCGGTCGCTTTTACCCATCGGGCCTTCATAGCGGCGCTCCCCGGAGACGCATGCCCCCGTTACACCCGCGAATTCATTGACGGCTGTGAGCCACAACAACGCCCCCACCCACCCGACGTGCACGCCGGGTACCAAGGCCAACGGCCACATCACCAGGGCATCGCTGGCGACATCCCCCAATTCATTCAATACCGCGCCGCCTTTGGAGGTCAGGTTGAAGGTGCGGG
>DJYV01000146.1 GCA_002448555.1 Flavobacteriales bacterium UBA6969 | reverse complement strand
ACTGCGCGGGATGCCTTGGATTTTTTGGGGCGTTCGTACTTCCGCGATGCCATCGAACGCGTGGAAGGATTTACCCTTGGGGCGGAACCCGAGATTTTGGGGTTGATGGGCCGCTACGAATCGGTTCTTCAGTCGCTCAATTCAGCGTATGATGTGACCGAGCAGCGAGCGGATTTGCACCGGTACCTCGGCCAGGCACATGCCAACCTCCTCGAAACAGAGCGGTATGCAGGTACTTCGGAAGAACAAATGCTCTTCGACGGTGCCATCGCCCATTACGAGGCATCGCTCACGCATGCTCCAGCGCATTACGCCACCTTGTACAATCTTGCCATTACGCTCTACAACCACGGGGTGCGCCAGCTGAAGCGCATCAACCACGAAACGTCCATGTTTGAATTGATGGAAATTCAAGACGTCTGCGTGGGGCTGTTTGAGCAAGCCCTGCTGCCCATGGAAGAGGCGCACCAGCGGCGGCCGGATCGCCTGGAAACGCTGAAGGGCCTGATGACTGTGCATTACGCCCTCTCGCAACCGGAGGCTTCGGATGCATACAAACGCCAGATTGAGGCGCTCCTCCAGAAAAAGTAGTCGGCGCGAAAAGCTGCCCTTCCCGCGTTAAATTGCCGACATGATTCACACGTCGGCACCCCGCAAAATCCAATGGGGCATCGGATGGCGCATATCCGTTGGCTTCGGCGTGTTTGGGTTGGCCGTAGGGGCGTTGTTCTTGATGACGCGCAGTACCCTCGAAGAAAGCCAACAACTCAGCCGGCACATCGATGGCGTGTTGACGCCGAGCATTCAGCAACTCGAGGCCTTGGACCGATCGGTGAGCGAGACGCGCATCTTGATCCGGCACTGGCTCTCTGTACAATCTGGGCCACTCGATCCCGAAAAGGTCCAGCTGCAGCGGCTGATAGACGAGGACATTCCCCAGCAAGTGCAGGCCTTGCTGCCCTTGGTGTCCAACTGGTCAGACCCCGCGCTCCAAGCACAATTCGATTCGTTGAGCAGGGACATTGAGCACGTGTTCTTGGTGTACCGTGAAATCATGCGGCTGCTGCCGACGTTTCAGGCATACGAAGATCCCATCGCCATGATGGACGCGGAGTATTATGCGCTGGACGGTTCGAGCATCCCGGCCTTTAAGGAGTCGATCCGCCGCCACATGGATTCCATGTCGGAAGCCCAGACCAACGCGCTTCGGGCGTCGACGGCGCAGATGGACGCGCTGGGTACCCAGTTGCAGCTCTACGCCGGAAACGTAGCATTGGGGATTTTGATCCTCGGTTTGATCATCGCTTGGTGGGTGACGCGTTCCATCGTCCGGCCCATCGGGGAACTCAAGCGGGCCTTGATTTACATGGGTCGAGGAGCTCCACTCGAGAAAAAAGTCGAAGCCACGGGGGACGAGATCGGTGAGATGGCCGTTGCGGTGAACCGGCTGGCAGACGGCTTAAGCCGGACCCGGGAATTCAGTTTGCAAGTGGGTCAAGGCCAATTCGAAGCGGAATACAGCCCCCTGAGTGAGGACGATGCGCTGGGACAGGCCATCCTCAAAATGCGCGATGACCTCGCCAACAATGAACGCGAGATGGAAGCCAAAGTCGATCAACGCACGGCCGAAGTCAAAGAACAAAAAGCCGTGGTCGAATCACTTTACGGCGATCTGCGCGACAGCATCGATTACGCGAAACGCATTCAACAAGCCATCTTGCCTTCGGAAAATGACCGGGCGAAGGTCTTCGATTCGTCCGCGGTCTTTTACCAACCCCGCGACGGGGTGTCCGGGGATTTTTATTGGTTTCACTCCGTGGGCCGCGTGCGTATGTTTTCCGCCATCGACTGCACGGGCCACGGTGTGCCAGGGGCTTTTATGAGCCTGATTGGACACCACGCATTGGAGCGCATCACCAAGGTCTATACCCAGCCGGACCGCGTACTGGAGCAACTCAATCGCTCCGCTTGTGCGCTGCTCCGCCCGGGCGGGTTTGGGGAGGGAGGCAATGACGCGGTCAACGACGGCATGGACCTCGCTTTCGTAAGCATCGACATGGAGCGTATGGAATTGGAGTACAGTGGTGCCAACTGCCCGCTTTACTTGGTGCGCAAGGGAATGCTGCAGGAGCTGAAGCCCGACAAGATGGCCATTGCATCATTCGAGCCGGGCACGCGTCAGTACCAAATGCAGACGTTGCCGCTGGTCAGTGGAGATGTCATTTTTGCCGCAACCGATGGTTTCCCCGATCAATTCGGAGGCCCCAAAGGCAAGAAGTTCATGCGAAAGCGGTTCCGCGAGCTGTTGGTGCATGTTGCCACGCTCGAAAGCCACGAAATGGAAGCCGCGTTGGCCCAGGCCTTTCACGATTGGAAAGGAGAGGAAGAACAAGTGGACGACGTATTGGTCGTTGGCGTGCGGGTTTGACCCCTTACTGTGCGAAAACGGAACCGCGGATGACGCGGGTCTCAATTGGATTGATGATGAGCACCGGCAGTTGTGTTTCGTTGGTGATGATCTGCTGCTCGTAGGTCTGACCGAGGATGCCCATGAGGCTCTTCTCGTGCAGGTTCATGATGCTGATCAAATCCGCTTCGATGGAGGCGGCATACCGCACCACGTCTTTCACGAATGAGCCGGAACTGTGTTCGGAGATTTTGACGGTGTATTCGATGCCGCGTTCGGCGAAGTACTCTTTGGCAAATTCAATGTTGCGCTTGAGCTGATTTTGCAGGAATTCGTCCGTCTCCGCGGGGCTGATGATGTGCACGCGGCCGTTGAAGTACGTGGCCATCTCCGCGACCGTCGATAGCTTTTGCTTGGTGTCTTGGTGCAGGTCGAGCGGGACCACGATGTCATCGTATCCGGAATCCTTGATGCCACGCTCTTGGGTGATGATGAACGGCGTGGAACAGTTGGTGACAATGCGCAAGGCACGACCGCCCGTCAAGAACTGCATGCCCTTGAGTCCATGGGTGCCCATGATGACGAGGTTGGCGTCTTGCTCCACCGCGACGTCGTCGATGTCCTCAAAGATTGAGCCGATTCGGACGGCTGTTCGCACCGTGTGCGGATACGCAGCCGCGGCTTTTTCATTCCAGGCTTCCATGCGCAAACGGGCATCGGTCATCTCCTTTTTGGAGCCGATGATGTGGAGCAACATGATTTCACTTTCAAACGCCTTTCCGACGACTATGGCGTGTTCGAGGGCAATGTCACTCACAGAAGTGAAGTCCATAGGGACGAGGATGCGGTGTTGTGCCATTCGGTGTTGATCAATTTCTCAGCGAAGGTAGTTCTTTACCGATGATTCTGATGAAATTTGTCGCATGGAGAGGCGCCTACGCAAGTGGATTGTAAGTGCGGTGGATTCGGATTGGAAATCCTCCGATCGGGCGCTTTTGGGCTGGGCGGTTCTCACCGGTTTGGCCGCCGGATTGTTTGCGGTTTTGTTGAAACGCGTCGTAGGCGGATTGCACGACGGCATGTCGGGTTTTGCGGCGTGGTCGGCGTGGAGTTGGTGGCTGGGAATTGGTCCTTTGATTGGTCTATTGGCCACGCGGTGGGTGGTGCGGAATTGGCTGCGTGGGGAGCACCCGGGTCCGGGCGTTCCGAGCATCTTGCACGCCTTATCCCAACGCCACGGTCGCATCAAACGCACCTGGATGTTCGCCCCGTTGATCACCAGCTCGCTCTCCGTCGGATTGGGGGGATCGGGTGGTTTGGAAGGACCTTCGCTGCAGTCGGCCGCAGCCATTGGTTCCGAAATAGGGAGGCAGACCAAACGCACATTCAACCGGCGCTTGCTGTTGATCGGCTGTGCGGCGTCTGCATCGCTCGCAGCGCTCTTCAAAGCACCGGTCGCAGCCATCATTTTTGCGGTCGAGGTCATCATGATTGACCTGACGGCTTCTTCGCTCGTTCCGCTCTTGCTCGCCTCGCTGACAGCGCTCATCACGGCCACCGCGCTGATGGGGGATGGCAACATTTTGACCCCGCCAGACCTGGATTCATTCCGCATGGCCAATCTTCCCTTGTACGTCTTGTTGGGGACGCTGTGCGGCGCCGGTTCCGTGGTTTTTTCGAGGCTGTACCTCGGGGCGAGTGCCGCGGTGAGCTGGCTCCCTTCGAGCAAACTTCGGATTTGGGCAGGAGGCGCTGTAATTGGTGGGGCCATCCTGCTTTTTCCCTCGCTGTACGGGGAGGGATACGAGGTGGTAAATGCCTTGTTCAAGGGGCATGCGGAGGTGCTGGCTTCCGACATGTCCATGCGGCGCATTGACCCGGAAGGGTGGACCTTGGTTGGATTTCTGATGCTGGCTTGGGCACTCAAACCCTTGCTCACCGGGGTGACGTTGGGTGCCGGTGGGGTGGCAGGGGTGTTCGCCCCTGCGATTTTTTGTGGAGGGTTGCTCGGGTACCAGTTTGCCTTGGTTTCCGGGTGGATGGGCCCCATGTGGTCGATGCCCATTGGCAATGCGGTGCTCGCGGGAATAGCGGGGTTGCTGGCCGGGGTGCTGCACGCCCCCTTGACGGCCATTTTGCTCGCGGCTGAGGTCAGCGGTGGCTACGCCTTGTTCGTGCCGGTTATGCTGACTTCTGGCATCAGCTTTCAGTTGTCAAAATGGTGGATGCGCAACAGCGTCTACACCCGAGAGTTGGCGGAACGCGGGGAGCTCTTGACACACGACAAGGACCAATCGGTCCTCACCTTGATGAAACTGGACGAGATGGTGGTGTCCGACTTTGAAATCTTGAACCCGCATTGGACGTTGGGCCAGCTCATTCCCATCATCGAGCGGAGCTCACGCAACCTGTTCCCGGTGTTGGACCGCCACCGTCACCTGCTCGGTGTGGTGGACTTGCAAGACGTGCGTGAGGTGATGTTTGACCAGGCCTTGTACAACAAACTCAAGGTGCACGAGCTCATGGTTTTGCCAGAAGCAACGGTTCAGGCGACCGGCAAAATGGAACACGTGATGCGGGCGTTTGAACGGACCAACGCGGTGTTTCTCCCGGTCGTGGACCAAGAACGGTACATTGGATTTGTGGCGCAGACCACCTTGTTCGATGCCTACCGCAAATGGCTCAAAGACACCAGCATCCAGTAGCGGTCAAGCACCGAGGAAATCCGCTACCTCTTCGAAGAATTCTTCTGGATGGCTGGCGTGAAGCCAATGGCCCGCGTCCTCGATTTCATGGGACTGAAACTGCATGCACGCCGATTGGAATTGGTCGAGGTCACTTGCATCGACATAGTTCGACTTGCCACCGTAAATCGCGAGTGTTGGCAGGGTGTTCATGCTCAGCGGCACTTCGTCTACCACGGCGCCTATGGCCGGTGCGAGCACGGCGATGTTGGGACGCCACGTGAATCCCCCTGACTTTTCGCGCCGCAGGTTTTTCATCAAAAAGGCCACCACCCCTGAGTCATCCAGTCGGTTTGTCAAGTGGGTCTCCACGACCGACCGGCTTTCCGCTGAATCGATCGGGGCGGACAGCAGGGCGTCGAAGATGGACCCGTGGTGTGGGGCGTAGGCGCGCGCGGCCATGTCCGCGACCACGAGTTTGTGCACGCGGTCGGGATGCCGATGGGCAAATACCAAGGCCGTTTTCCCGCCCATGCTGTGACCGATGATGCTCGCGCGCTGGATGTGGAGTTCATCGAGGTAGTGCAGCAGGTCTTCCGCCATCGCTTCATAGCTGTGCACGGGGTGGTGCGGGCTGCGACCGTGGTTGCGCTGATCGATGAGGTGCACGCGGTGGGTTTCGGCAAATCGCTTGCCCAAGGTCTGCCAATTGTCCGAGGTGCCGAGCAAGCCGTGCAAGATGACGAGGTCTGGCGCGTTGTCCTCGCCCAGTGCGCGGCTGAAGAGTTCGAGTCGATCGGACGTCATGGGCTGGGGATGTCCAAGCAGGCCAAGTAGGTCTTCACCGTTTGTTCCAAACCGGCATACAGGGCTTCGGAAATGAGCGCGTGTCCGATGCTGACCTCTTGCAAATAGGGCACGTTGGCCGCAAAATGCCGTAGGTTGTTCGCGTCGAGGTCGTGGCCCGCATTGACCTCCAACCCGCAGGCGTGGGCAAAGGTGGCCGCCCGGGCGAAGGGCACCACAGCTTCCGGCCGGCCCTGGGCGTATTCCCGTGCGTAGGGCTCGGTGTACAGCTCGATGCGGTCCGTGCCAATGGCCGCCGCGGCCTCGATGTCGGCTTCTTCCGTCCCGGTGAACAGGCTCACCCGCATCCCTGCCGATTGGAGTGCCTGAATGGATTCTTTGAGCAGGTCGCGGTGCTGGGTGACATCCCATCCGTGATCCGAAGTGAGTGCACCTGGAGGGTCGGGTACGAGCGTGACCTGCTCCGGCCGGGCCTCCAAAACCAACTCCAAAAACGACGCAGATGGATAGCCTTCCACATTGAATTCCGTGGTGACCACCTCCCGCAGTTCCCGCACATCCGCATACGTAATGTGGCGTTCATCAGGCCGAGGGTGCACTGTAATTCCCTGAGCACCAAACTGTTGGATGCGTGTGGCGGCTTGTGCCACGTTGGGAACACTTCCCCCACGTGCATTGCGCAGGGTCGCAATTTTATTGACGTTGACGCTGAGTCGAGTCATCCGTACCTTTCGATTCCAACACCTCCGGTGCATTCCATCGGTGGATTGACGCAAAATTACGCCATGTACGCAGAGCGCCTAATGAATTCTGATCTCCCGGCCGTGAAACCCGAAGATTCGGCGGGTCGGGTGCTGCATTTGATGGATGAATACAAGGTTCGCCACCTGCCTTTGGTCAATGGCGACGAGTTTTCAGGGCTCATTTACGAGGATGACCTGATGGATTTGGATGAGGAAACTCCCATGGCGGCATTTCAAGCGCGCGCCGTGTTCACGACGCCGCAAAACCACTTGTACGACGTGGTGGGCCAACTGGTCGCCGCGGAGGTGGATGCCTTGCCCGTGGTGGACGAGGGGGCGTACAAGGGGTGCGTGAATGCGGCCTCGGTGGTGCATTTCTTGGCCGAGCAGTCCCACTGGGCGACGCGCGGTGGTGTGGTGATTTTGGAGGTACCCGAGGGCGACTTGTCCATCTCGGAAGTGGCACGGCTGGCCGAAGGTGCCGGTACGCGTGTCATCGCTTGCACAACCTCCCAGCCGGAGAATTCGAGCAATGTTGAGGTGACATTGAAGGTGGCTACGGAGGACATTGAGCCAGTCATCCAGACCTTTCAGCGGTTTGGGTATTCGATTCAATCCTTCTTGCATGCACCGCAATTGGAGGAGGAAATGCGCGAACGATACGATGCGTTCATGCGTTATTTACGACAATAGCCGTTCCTTAGCAGTATGAAAATCGCCATCCACGGAAAGACGTTTGCGCCGGAGTACGATGATGCCATCAAGCACATCTTGGCGCGCATCCGCGAACTGGATCCGGCTCCGATTGTGGAATCGAATTTCAAGCGAATCCTGGATGAACGCATGGGCCGCGCAAAGGACTGGGAGGCGTTCGACGAGCCATCCGCCTTGAATGGATACGATCTGTTGGTGGCCATCGGTGGTGATGGTACGGTGCTCGAAGCGGCCATTTGGGTTCGGGACACCGAAATCCCTGTATTGGGGGTGAACACGGGTCGGTTGGGATTTTTGTCCAACGTCAGGATTGATGAAATCGACCTTGCGATGGACGCAGTGGCTGCGGGCAAAGTCTGGTATGAGGAGCGCTTGATGTTGCAGGTGGAGGTCGATGGCATGGAGTTGGGGGACTTCCCCTATGCGTTGAACGAAGTGGCCATTATGAAACGCGATACCTCGAGCATGGTGGCGGTGGAAGTCCTGCGGGACGACGCGTTCGTGAACAATTATTGGGCAGACGGCCTGATCCTCTCAACGCCAACCGGTTCGACGGCGTATTCCCTCAGTGCGGGCGGCCCCATCGTGATGCCCGGGTCAGAGGTGCTGTGCATCAACCCCGTTGCCCCGCATAACCTCAACAATCGTCCGCTCGTCATCCCCGCAGAGGGCACATTGCAATTGGTCGCGGATGGTCGGGAAAACCAGTTTTTGCTGAGCTTGGATTCGCGCATGTTCATCCTTGATGGAGGGCGAAAGGTCCAGGTGACGACGGCGCCGTTTCGGTTGTTTTTGATGAACCTTGAACACCAAGAATTCTTCAGCACCGTGCGCGCCAAAATGCACTGGGGGGTGGACCCGCGCGACCGCTGATTTTTCGTGGATAAAGTCCTGGTTTTGTTGGGTGTTTTTTTCAATTACGGGACACAATTCCACGTATTTTCGTGCGTTATAGACTCGTTCGTTCGAAAGCCTTAGAACCGTTGGAAAAAGCCCACTCCACCGCCACTGCATGGATCTGCCTCATCGCGCTCATTATGGGTGCTTCGGCTGTGGTGCCTGCGTGGGGCCAACGAAAGTTTGAGCAATCCAAAGAAATTGGAATCGCACTGGGGACAGCCTACTACAAGGGCGACATCAACCCCAATGCGCACCTTGGGGGCCGCTTGACGGTGGGGTATGGCGGGTTTTACCGGCACAATTTCTCCACCCGGCTGGGGTTGCGCATCAATTACTTCCAGGGGCGCATCGAGGCATGGGATGCGGACAGCCCCGACCCTTGGCAGCAGAACCGCAACCTCCATTTTCGCAACGACGTCGGCGAGCTGAGTGCTTTGTTCGAAATCAACTACCTCGACCATCAAATTGGCAATCCGGGGCACCGCCTCACCGCATTTTTGTACGCTGGATTGGGCGTATACACGCACATGCCTGAAGCTAAATTGGACGGCCTTTGGACCCCGCTTCAACCGCTCGGAACGGAGGGCCAAGGAACCACATGGGGCGAAGCGAATGGCGTGGATGCCTACGGAACCACGGGGATTTCCATTCCGTTCGGATTTGGGTTCAAATCGAACATTGGACCGTTCACCACGCTCAACATCGACTGGGGCGTGCGCAAAACGTGGACGGACTACCTCGATGATGTGAGCGGGATGTACGCCGACCGAGCGGTGTTGTTGCAAGAGCGCGGGGAGGTAACAGCCGCCTTGGCCGATCGCTCGCTGCTGCCAGAAGGAGGAGTCAATAACCAAGGGGGGCTGCAGCGTGGAGACCCATCCCGCACGGATATGTATGCGTACATCACGGCTTCGTTGAGTTTCCGGATCAGCAAAAAACCCACCACGTGTTGGTCTGAGATATGAAGGCGGTACAAAACGAACAGTCGGAACGATGTGCTGCATGTGGATTGGATCCCGACCGCATTCCCAAGCACGTGGCCATCATCATGGATGGGAACGGACGTTGGGCGAAAGAGCGCGGGGAATCTCGGGTGTTCGGTCACATCAACGGAATCGATTCCGTCCGCGCCTCTGTTGAAGCGGCTTTGGAACTCGGAGTGAAGCATCTGACGCTGTACGCGTTCAGCACTGAAAATTGGAGCCGGCCCGTTGAGGAGGTGAATGCCCTCATGGACCTGTTGGTCGAGACATTGATCAAAGAAGTCGAGTCGCTGGCGGACAAAGGCGTGCGCTTACGAACAATTGGGGACACCGGCGCCCTTCCGTCTTCCTGCCAGGCACAACTCAAGTTGGCGGCAGAACAAACGGCCCACCAGCAAAACCTCGAATTGATCCTGGCCCTGAGCTACAGTTCAAAATGGGAAATGGTCGAGGCCATCAAGGCCCTGATGGCCAGCGGGATTGAGCCGGAAGCGGTCGATGCCCAAGTCATTTCCGACCATTTGACCACCCGGGACTTACCCGACCCGGAGTTGATGATTCGAACGAGCGGTGAACACCGTATTTCGAATTTCCTTTTGTGGCAAATGGCCTATACGGAGTTTCATTTTTCGCCGGTACTTTGGCCGGATTTTGGTAAGGAAGAGTTCGTGGGTGCCATTCGGGATTTTCAAAACAGGGAACGCCGATTTGGCGGCCTGTTGGATACGAACCACAACGTTGAATCGAAATGAAGAAGACCGGAAAAGCCGCGATGCGAATCCTGTTGCTTGGCTGCACCCTGCTCGTGGTGTGTGCGACACAGTTGGCGTGGGCTCAAGTTTCGAATGCGGCGGATTACGACAAGAAGTACACCCTTGCTGGATTGACGGTGCTCGGGGCAGATTACACCGATGCCCAAGCGGTCAAGCTCTTCAGTGCGTTGCAAATCGGGCAAGAGCTGACCATCCCTGGCGAAGAGATTACCCGCGCCATTCGAAACCTCTGGGCCCAAAACCTCTTCGAAGACATTTCCATCGAACTGGCCGAAGTTCGCGACAGCCAGGTTTACTTGGTAATTCGAGTGGTCGAACTGCCCCGCCTGACGCGGTACACGTTTGAGGGGGTCAACCGGTCCGAGCAGGAAACCCTTCGGGGCAAAATTGACCTGCTCACCGGACGTGTAGTGAACGAGAATGTCATGGTGACGGCGCGGAAGCGGTTGCGGGATTACTACCGCGACAAAGGCTTTTGGGATGCGGACATTTCCATCACCCAAACCGCCGACTCGTCGTTTGAAAACGGTGCCAAACTCAACATCGCCATCGATAAGGGCGAAAAGATCAAGGTCGGTGAAATCGTCGTCGACGGCGTCGCGAATTTGGAGACCAAGCAGGTGCTGCGCGCCATGAAAGACTTGAAGGAAAAGAAGTGGTACCGCATCTTCAAGTCAAGCAAATTCGTCGAGGCCAACCTCGACCAAGCGCACAGCGAAATCATCGGCCTCTACAACAAAGAGGGGTACCGGAATGCGCGGGTTTTGGGCGATTCCATTTACCGGTTGCCCGAGGGTTTGGTGGGGATTAAAATCGACATCAGCGAAGGCAACCAATTCCATTTTGGCGAGATCGCGTTTACTGGCAATACGAAGTACCGCAGCACGCAGCTCGATTCCATTTTGGGCATCAACCGCGGAGACATCTACGATCTGGAACGGCTCGAAACGCGGGTATTCATGGACCCGAAAGGGCTCGATTTGAGTTCGCTGTACCAAGACGACGGCTACCTCACCTTCCAAGCGATGCCGATTGAGACGCGCATCGAAAACGACACCATCGACATCGAGGTACGCATGATGGAGGGCAAGCAATTCCGCATTGGCAAGGTCATGGTCCAAGGCAACACCAAGACCAACGACCACGTCATCTACCGCGAAATACGCACCCGGCCCGGAGACTTGTTCAGCCGAACGGACATCATCCGAACCCAGCGGGAATTGGCCCAATTGAATTACTTCAACCAAGAGGCCTTTGGAATCAACCCCATTCAGCACCCAGAAGACGGCACGGTTGACATTGAGTACACCGTTGAGGAAAAGCCATCCGACCAGATCGAGTTGTCCGGTGGATGGGGCGCCGGACGAGTGGTGGGAACCCTCGGCGTCAGCTTCACCAACTTCAGCGCGAGGAACATGTTCAAGAAAGGAGCATGGAAGCCCATTCCGACTGGAGATGGTCAGCGCCTCTCTGTCCGAGCGCAATCGAATGGAGCCTTCTTCCAGAGCTACAACCTGAGTTTCATGGAGCCGTGGTTGGGCGGTAAGAAAGCCAACGCGCTGAGCGTTTCGGCGTGGCGTTCAGTCCAGTCGAACGGCATCCCCAAGCGCTACAGAGAAGATGTGTTCGACGCCAATGGCGATCTCCAATTCCAAGCGGGCGATTTGAACGAAAACCGTCAGTCCCTTGAAATCACGGGGGTACAGGTCGGCTTCGGACAGCGCTGGAAGAAGCCGGATGACTGGTTTACCATGAACGTCGCCTTGAGCTACCAGCATTTCAACCTCGACAACTA